>CAZBPU010000038.1:0-2806 GCA_964493845.1 uncultured Sulfurospirillum sp. | reverse complement strand
AGATTGGTATGTGGATGTATAGCAATGGTGGCGGAGATGTTATACAAGAAAAGCTTATAGCAAAACTTCAAGATAGAGAGATACAAACTATAAGTGGATTAAACTTGAGAAATGCTATTGGCAAAAATGAAAACATTACATGTAATGGTCTAAAGATGAATGAGCTTGACCTGTTTTTTTCTTACAATGCAGGTGAGCAAACACAGTATCAAATGTACTTGTATAAAGCTATAGGGCATATAATCCCAACTGTCAATAGTTACCAATCTTTTGAATTGACCGAAGATAAATTTCAAACAGCATTGGTGCTACGAAACCATGGCATACAAACAGCAGATTATAAGCTATGTCATAGAGATGATACTCATCACTTAAAATCTATTATGAATAAGTGGTCTAAGATGGTTTACAAGCCAACAGATGGTTGGGGTGGAGTAGGTTTAACAAAGATAGAGAATCAAGAGACTTTAGATATGTTGATGCCATTTTTGAACCAGATGGATTTAAGATTTTTTTATGTTGAAAAGTTTATTACTTATGATAATACAGACTTTAGGGTTGATATAGTCGATGGAGAGTTTGTGGGGTGTTATGGAAGAAAAGCAAGTGGTAATGATTGGCGAACAAATGTTACTAGTGGAGGAAGTGTTTTTATGAGAGAGCCGACAGCAGAAGTTGTCGATTTGGCATTAAAAGCAACTAAAGCAACAGGGTTAGATATAGCTGGAGTGGATATCATTTATGATAAAGATAAAGAAGAGCATATCGTCTTAGAAGTAAACGGTATACCAGCTTTTGCAACACCAGAACAAGAAAAACAAGGCTTAAATTTTAACGATAAAAAGATAGAGTTAATAGCAAATCTTATAGATAGAAAAACAAAGGATGTAAAGTGAAGAAAAATAAGTTACCAAAATTAGGGTTTTTATATATGGACTATGTCCTAAGATTTTTTGATTATTCCAATTTTAAAGGTTGGCCAGATAAGATTGAAGAGGTAACATATCATTGGAAAAATGATAAAGCAAGATTTATAAAAGAAGTTAAAAGAAAAAAGATTGAGGTGCTTATTGGAAACATCCCAGCAACTGCTTACGATACGTTTGTTCAGATTGCAAAAGAGCTACCAAATGTTAGATTTGTACCATCTTTAGAGACACAGTTTCCAAATAAATCAAAAGAAAATGTAACACTATTTGCTAAAAAATATAACTTAGCAATCCCAAAAACAGAGATATTTTATGATAAAGAAGAGGGATATGAGTATCTTAAAAAAGCAAAATTTCCTCAGATAATAAAAAGAAGCTATGGACCATCAAATTATGGTGGATATTTTGTTCATAAAGCCGATAATTTTGATGAAGCACACAAGCTTTTAGAAGAGAAAAAATACAACCCAATATATACACAAGATGCAATTCCTCTGAAATACTCTGGAGATTTGAGAGTTATGCTTATTGGGCATAAGCCTATTTGTGCATTTTGGAGATTTTCAGAAGAGGGTGGATGGATAACAAACACTAGCCAAGGTGGAAGTATGAGCTATGAAAAAGTTCCTATGAATGCGTTAGAGCTTGCTGTAGAAGTTAGTAAAGCTGCTAAAGCAGAGTATTGGGCTTGTGATATAGGTATAGATAAAAATACAGATAAACCATATATCATTGAGTGTGCTACTGCATTTGCTGCTTTTCCATATATCCGTGATTGGATTTGTCAGTATCTTATGTGGGATTTTTCAAATGGAGAGTTTCCAAAACCTCACGTTCCACTTTTTTCTTGGGAAGAGCTAGGTAAGATTGACCCAAGTCTTTTAAGAACGATGAGGCATATAGGCTTTAGTAAATACAAACCAAGTTGTGATGGAACATGGTATATAGATAAAAAAGAAGATGATTTTGATATGGAGTTGGCACAAGAGAGTGTACCTTCTGATTTACCAAAATCAATAGAGCCTAAAAACTTACCTATAAAAGAAGAGTTGTTAAAACCAAGTGTAAATCATGAAGATTGTGTTGAAAAAAAGATAAATATAAATAGTGCAACTTTGACAGATATCATGACACTTCATGCCATGGAAGAGGATTTAGCAGTAGAGATAAACGAGTATACAAAAGAAAATATTATAACTGATTGTTCTGACTTGTTAGATATTGAGTCTATTGATGAGCAGATGCTTGAGTCTTGGAAAGAGGACTTAGATGACATGAGATTCGATATAAATAGTGCAGATTTGGAGAGTTTAAAGAGTATAAAAGGAATAAGTGATAAACTTGCGCAGATTATTTTAGAAGAGAAAGACAAAAAAGGTAAATTTACCTCTATTGATGAGTTAAAAGATGTCAAAGGTGTAGGTAAAAATAAATTTTGTCAGATAAAAGCTAGATTTAAAATTGGAGAGTAATTTTTGAAGCAACTTTATAGGTCATACGAAGAGTCTACTAAGATTTTTCAAGAGTATGAAAAAGAGTATCCAAGTTTTTTTAGACTTGATTCTATTGGAAAAACTTGGGAAAAAAGAGATATAAATCTTATTACAATTTCAAAAGATATAAATAGTGCAGATTTAAAACCTGCACTATTTTTCACAGGAACAATTCACGCAAGAGAGTGGATAGGACATGAGCTTGCAATCGAGTTTACAAAATATATATTAGAAAATATGAACCATGATTTAAGACTTCAAAAGTATTTAGAAAAAGCGACAATATATATGGTTCCTTGTGCAAATCCAGATGGATATGAGTACTCAAAAAATCATTTTAGTTTTTGGAGAAAAAATAGAAGAGTAAATGCAGATGGAAGTTTT
>CAZBPU010000037.1:0-15460 GCA_964493845.1 uncultured Sulfurospirillum sp. | reverse complement strand
GTTCTTGATAGATGTGAAAAACATGAGTTTGCAAGAAGTGTTGAGTCCGTAGAAAGTGTAATTCAAACTTTGCGGGATAAAAAGTTTTGGGATTAGTCTTGTAGTGCCCAATCCCAAAAAGGAATGATGGAACATTTTGTATTTTTTAGCCAAAAATTTCCTTCATTTCCTACCGTTACTATATCAATCTTTTTGATGCCTAATTCTTTTACATGTAGAAGCATTTTTTGAAGTTTTAGTTTAATCATCTCTTGTGGTAAAAAAGGGATACAAAGAACCGCATAATTTTTTTCAGGTATATAGATATCAATATTATCACTATAATAGATTATGTTTGCTTTTTTCATAAGTTCTAAAAAAACCATATTTTCAAATCTCTTAAGAAACTCTTTTTTAAAGGTAAGAGCATTTTTTAGGGCAAAATCAATAAGAAAAAGTTTTTTTGCAGATTTTGGTGAACCAAATTTTTCAACAAAAAAGAGCATTTTTTCATTTTCAAGTTTTTTTACTTTTTTGTATAAAGAGTCTTTTGAAATCTTTATAGTAGATTTTAGTTGATTATATATTTGAAAAAGAGAGACTTTTGAACTCTGTGCTTCACTAAATTTTTTAAATATTTCAAACTCTGTAGTATCGTTTATCATTATTCGCAACATCTCCTGCATTGACCAGTGTACACTGTTAGATGAGTTTAGTATGATTTGAGGGTATGAGCCTGTGTTGGCGTATATCTGAAAGATATGTTCAATGTTTGAGTGTCTAGCATCAAAGGATATAAACTCTTCAAAATCTAGAGGATATAGTGTAAGAGTTTCAAATCCTTCTATATCTTCTTTACATGTAAGTACAATTTCTTCTACATTTGGTAGTTCAAAATCATTTTCAAAATTTTCAATTACTAAGATTTTTATAGGTTTAGATTTAATAAAGTTATTTAAATTCTTAATGACTATTTTTTTATCAACTCTTGTATCTTTTAAATTTATATACAATATCTCGTCTTGAGAAAAATTTGATAAGTAATCTATAATCAAAGATGTCTTTCCACTCTTTTTTACCCCATGTATAAGAGTTTTTTTTGAGGTAATAGACAACTTTCTATCATAGTAGTGATTGTTTTTATGTTTAATATCGTAAAGATTTTCTAAAAGTTCCATAAGAGTATTGTATAGTTTTCCTTTTTAAAAGGAAATAAAATAAGATAATTTACTACCAAAACCCCTATATACTTGACTTTTAAGTAAAATTTTAGTAAAATCACGTTCCTTATCCAGTCATCTTTGTAGGTTTCGAGTTGAAATACTAGAGGTGACAAGTTCTTTATTAGGGGAAATACATGGAAAAAATTAGACTTAAACTCAAGGCGTATGACCATAGAGTTTTAGACAGATCTGTTGCAGCAATTATAGAAGCTGTTAAGCGAACTGGAGCTGAAATTAGAGGCCCAATTCCTATGCCAACGAAGATAAAGCGCTATACAGTGCTTAAATCACCACACGTTAATAAAAAATCAAGAGAGCAATTTGAGATGAGAATACACGGTCGTATGATAGATATTGTATCTGCTACAACTGACACAATTGACTCTTTAATGAAACTTGACTTAGCACCTGAGGTGAATGTCGAAGTTAGAGCTATGGGTAAATAGGGGTATATGATGGAATATATAGTAGAAAAAATCGGAATGAGCAGAACAATTTCTGTACCGGCTGTTCCTGTTACTCTTTTAAAAGTAGTAGAAGTAAAAGTTTGTGAAGTAGACGAAGCTAAGCGTGCAATCGTAGCATATGCAAGTGGTAAAAAGATGAACAAAGCAATCGCTGGTCAGCAAAAAAAGTATGACCTAAGTGCAGAGTTTAATCGTTTTGTTACTATGGATGTTGCAAACGCAGAAGCTGGAACACTTGATACAGCACCACTAAGTGAAGCAAAAAACTTGAAAGTTTCTTTTAACTCTAAAGGTAGAGGTTTTGCTGGTGTTATAAAGCGTCACGGATTTGCTGGAGGCCCAGCTAGTCACGGTAGTAGATTCCATAGAACTGGTGGTTCTATTGGTAATGCTGAGTGGCCAGGACGTGTTCAAAAAGGTAGAAAAATGCCAGGACATATGGGTAACGCTAAAGTTACAGTTAAAAATGATGTTGTATCTTTTGACGCTGAAAACGGAATCCTAGCGGTTAAGGGAGCAGTTCCTGGACCAAATGGTGCAATAGGTAGAGTAAGGATTGTTAAATGAGTAAAGCAATAGTACTTAATGATAAATTTGAAAACTCAGGAGAGTTAGCTCTTCCTGAAAAATTTGAGGGAATTCACTCTCATAACTTACACCTATATGTTAAGTCATATCAAGCAGCTTTACGTGCTAATACAGCTTCAACTAAGAGTAGAAGTGATGTACGTGGTGGTGGTAAAAAACCATTCGCACAAAAAGGTGGCGGTAGAGCAAGAGCTGGTAGTAGAACTAACCCTGTATGGGTAGGTGGTGGTATCGCTTTCGGTCCTAGAGCAAATAGAAACTATGATCAGAAAGTGAATAAAAAACAGAAGAGATTAGCATTAGAATTCGCACTTAACGAAAAAGCATCAAAAGATGCACTTTTTGTAGTTGATTCTATAGTAGTTGAGTCTGGTAAAACTAAAGATGCGGCAGCGATTGTAAAATCAATAGGCGCAAGAGATGTACTGATTGTAAAAGACCTTATAGATGAGAAAACATTTTTAGCATTTAGAAATGTTCCAACAGCTTACTTAATAGAGTCAAATGAACTAAACGCATATTTAGCTACAGCATTTTATGCAGTAGTGATAGAAAAATCAGTGCTTGAAACAATAGCAAAAGAGGGCTAATTATGGCAGATATAACAGATATCAAAGCAATACTTTATACAGAAAAAAGCTTGAGCCTTCAAGAGAATGGTACAGTAGTTATTCAGACATCAACTAGAATGACTAAAAACCGTCTTAAAGAGGTGCTTAAAGAGTACTTTGGCTTTACTCCATTAAAAGTTAACTCAATGAGAGTTCTTGGAAAAGTGAAGAGATTTAAAGGTGTTCAAGGTAAGCGTAACGATACTAAAAAGTTTTACGTTCAACTGCCTGAGGGCGCTCAATTAGAAAATGTAGGAGCATAATATGGCTATTAAATCATATAAACCATATACTCCGAGTCGTAGATATGTAACTGGCTTGGATTCAAGTGACATTACAGCAAAGCCGAGTGTTCCATCATTGTTAAAAAAACTTCCTGTAACTGCTGGAAGAAATAACAATGGTAGAATCACTTCTCGTCACAAGCAAGGTGGTGCTAAGAAACTTTATAGAATCATCGATTTCAAAAGAAGAAAATTTGATATCGAAGGTACTGTTGAAGCAATTGAGTACGATCCAAATAGAATTTGTCGTATTGCACTTATTAAGTATGCTGACGGAGAGAAGAGATATATCCTTCAACCATCAGGCTTAAATGTAGGCGATAAAATAATGGCTGCTGAAGCTGGACTTGATATCAAGCCTGGTAATGCAATGAAGATGAAAAATATCCCAGTTGGTACACTAATTCACAATATCGAGATGAAGCCTGGTAAAGGTGCTCAGATGGTTAGAAGTGCTGGTGGATATGCTCAACTTATGGGTAAAGAAGAGAAGTATGTTGTTCTTAGATTACCATCAGGTGAGATGAGACAAGTACTTAGTGAATGTATGGCAACAATAGGAACAGTTGGATGTGAAGACTGGGCTAACGTTGTTATCGGTAAAGCTGGACGTAGTCGTCACCTTGGTAAAAGACCACAAACTCGTGGATCTGCAATGAACCCAATCGATCACCCACACGGTGGTGGTGAAGGTAAAACAAACTCAGGTCGTCACCCAGTTACTCCTTGGGGTAAACCGACTAAAGGTGCTAAAACTCGCCGTAAAAAAGCGAGCGACAGACTGATTATTTCTAGAAGAAAAGGAAGATAGATGGCAAGAAGTCTAAAAAAAGGTCCTTTTGTAGATGATCACTTGATTAAAAAAGTGTTAAAAGCAAAAGAGGAAAAGTCAAACAAGCCTATCAAGACTTGGTCTAGAAGAAGTACTGTTACGCCTGATATGATTGGTATAACACTAAATGTTCATAATGGAAGAAATTTCATCCCTGTATATATAACTGAGAATCATATTGGTTATAAGCTTGGTGAATTTGCTCCAACACGTACTTTTAAAGGACATAAAGGTTCTGTTCAGAAGAAGGTAGGTAAGTAGTCATGAGTAAAGCAATATTAAAATTTATCAGACTATCACCGTTGAAAGCAAGAATGGTTGCACGTGAAGTTCAAGGAATGAATGCAGAATTTGCATTAGCAAGTTTAGAATTTATGCCTAACAAAGCAGCTAGAATTATTTCAAAAGTGATTGCAAGTGCAGTGGCTAATGGTGGCTATGAGCCAGAAGAAGTAGTAATTTCATCTTGTCGTATAGATCAAGGTCCAGTTCTTAAGAGATTTAGACCAAGAGCAAGAGGAAGTGCTAGTGGCATCAGAAAACCAACTTCACATGTATTTGTTGAAGTAACAAAAGCTGCAAAGAAGGAAGACTAAGATGGGTCAAAAAGTAAATCCAATTGGTTTAAGACTTGGAATCAATAGAAACTGGGATTCAAGATGGTTTCCTGGAGAGAATTTAGCGGCAAATATTGGCGAAGACCATAAAATAAGAAAGTTCTTGAAAAAAGAGCTTTATTATGCGGGTGTTAGTCAAATTCTTATCGAAAGAACTGCTAAAAAACTAAGAGTTACAGTTGTTGCTGCACGTCCTGGTATCATTATTGGTAAAAAGGGTGCAGATATTGAGAAGCTTAGAGTTAAACTTAACAAGCTTGTTGGTAAAGACGTTAATGTAAACATAAAAGAAGAGAGAAAGCCACAAGCTTCTGCTCAACTTGCAGCTGAAAATGTTGCAATGCAGTTAGAGCGTCGTGTTGCATTTAGAAGAGCAATGAAAAAAGTTATTCAAGGTGCACAAAAATCTGGAGCAAAAGGTATTAAAGTATCTGTTTCAGGTAGACTTGGTGGTGCTGAGATGGCTAGAACTGAGTGGTATCTTGAAGGTAGAGTTCCTTTACATACACTTAGAGCTAAGATAGATTATGGTTTCGCAGAAGCTCATACTACTTATGGAATCATAGGTATCAAAGTATGGATCTTTAAAGGTGAAGTTTTAACTAATGGAGTTCAAGCTGAGCCAAAAGAAGAGAAGAGACCAAGAAAACCAAGAAGAGGTAAAAACTAATGTTAATGCCTAAAAGAACAAAATATAAAAAGCAGATGAAGGGTAGAAATCGTGGTAAATCATTTAGAGGCAATAGTATTGCTTTTGGTGATATAGCACTTAAAGCTACTGAAGCTGGTCGTATAGATTCACGTCAAATCGAAGCAGCGAGAATCTCTTATACAAGACACGTTAAACGTCAAGCAAAAACTTGGATTCGTGTTTTCCCTGATAAGCCTTTAACAGCTAAGCCGTTAGAGACAAGAATGGGTAAGGGTAAAGGACCAGTTGATAGATGGGTTATGAATATTAAGCCAGGAAGAATCATTTTTGAGATGGCTGGAGTTAGTGAAGAGTTGGCGCGTGAAGCACTAACACTTGCTATGCATAAGCTGCCTTTCAAAACTAAGATAGTTAATAGAGAGAGCGAAAATGAAGTATACTGATTTAAGTGAAAAATCTGCAGTTGAACTTGCAGAGTTATTAAAAGAGAAAAAGGTTCTTTTGTTTACAGTAAAACAAAAGTTAAAGACAATGCAACTAACTAATTCAAATGAGATTAGAGAAGTTAGAAGAGATATCGCTCGTATTAATACGGCTATTTCGGCTCAAAATAAGTGATTAGGGGAAAGTAATGGCTTTAAAAAGAGAAATACAAGGCGTAGTTGTACAAAAAACTGGTGATAAATCAATCACTGTTTTAGTAGAGAGACGCGTAATGCACCCTAAATATCGTAAATATGTTAAACGTTTTAAAAAGTTTATTGTTCATGATGAAAAGAATGAAGTAAAAGCTGGCGATATTGTAAGAGCTATCGAGTGTAGACCACTATCTAAAAGAAAATCTTTTAGACTATCACAGATAGTTAGAGTAGGAGTTGAGTAATGATACAAGGTTTTACTAGATTAGCTGTTGCTGATAATACTGGTGCAAAAGAGATTATGTGTATCAAAGTTCTTGGTGGTTCTAAACGTCGTTATGCAAGTGTAGGCGATGTTATCGTTGCTTCTGTCAAAAAAGCTTTACCAACAAGTAAAGTTAAAAAAGGACAAGTTGTTAAAGCGGTTGTTGTTAGAACAAGAAAAGAGATCCAAAGAGAAAATGGTTCACTTATCAGATTTGATGAGAATGCAGCTGTTATTCTTAACGATAAAAAAGAGCCAATAGGAACAAGAATTTTTGGACCTGTTGGAAGAGAAGTAAGATACTCTGGTTTTATGAAAATTGTATCACTTGCTCCGGAGGTACTATAATGGCTACTAAGATGAAAATTAAAAAAGGTGATGAAGTAAAAATCATTGCTGGAGACGATAAGGGTAAAGTTGCTAAAGTTCTTAAGGTATTCCCTAAAGATGCTAAAGTAATTGTTGAGGGTTGTAAGATAGCTAAAAAAGCTGTTAAACCTGATGATGCTAACCCAAATGGTGGATTTATTAATAAAGAGATGCCTATAAATATCTCTAATGTTTCAAAAGTAGAGGGTGAATAATGAACAGATTAAAAGCTAGATATGCATCTGAAATAAAAGATGCACTTGTAAAAGAGTTTGATATTAAAAACCCAATGCTAATTCCTGCATTAGAAAAAGTTGTTATCAGTGTTGGTGCTGGTAGTGATGGAAGTGATAGTAAGATTTTACAAAATATTGTAGATACTATCTCTTTAATAAGTGGACAAAAAGCACAAGTAAAGAATGCTAAGAAATCAGTTGCTGGTTTTAAAGTAAGAGAAGGATATCCTGTAGGCGTTAAAGTTACTTTACGTAATGAGCAAATGTTTGCATTTTTGGACAAGCTAATAACTGTAGCTCTTCCAAGAGTTAAGGATTTCCGTGGATTACCAAGAAATGGATTTGACGGTAGAGCAAATTATAACTTTGGTTTAACTGAGCAATTGATGTTTCCTGAAGTAGATTTTGATAGTATATTAAAAACTCACGGAATGAATATAACAATTGTTACAACTGCAGCTAATGATAAGGAAGCTTTTAAACTTCTTGAATTAGTTGGTATTCCGTTCGCGAAGGGCAAGTAACATGGCAAAAAAATCTATGATTGCAAAGGCTGCAAGAACGCCTAAGTTTAAAGTTAGAGGATATAGCAGATGTCAAATTTGTGGACGTCCTCATTCAGTTTACAGAGATTTTGGTGTATGTAGAGTTTGTCTTAGAAAAATGGCAAACGAAGGTCTAATCCCAGGCCTTAAAAAAGCAAGCTGGTAAGGAAAAATAATGATAAATGATCTCTTAGCAGATGCACTAACAAGAATTAGAAATGCATCATTAAGAAAACTAGATGTTACGCAATTAATGCACTCAAAATTAGTTGAAGCTGTTATGGTAGTGTTTCAAAATAAAGGCTATATTGAGAGCTTCAATGTTATTGAAGATGGCAATAAAAAGTTCATTAAAGTTGTACTAAAGTATGACAAAAGTGAAAATAGTGTAATAACAGAAGTTAAAAAAATCTCTAAGCCAGGACGCCGTGTTTATAAGGGTTCTGATGAGATTAAGAAGTTTAAAAACGGTTACGGTACTTTCGTAGTTTCAACTTCAAAAGGTGTACTAAGCAACGATGATGCTCATAAAGCAAAAGTTGGTGGCGAAGTACTTTGTAGTATCTGGTAAAACAGTTTCTTTTATGGTATTCGATAACCATATGAAGTAAAGTCTTATCGTAGACAAGTAAAGGAAATAGATGTCACGTATTGGAAAGAATCCAGTTACAATTCCTGCTGAAATAAGTGTTTCAGTTGATGGAAATGTAATTGTTTTTAAAAAAGGGAGTGTTCAAAAAGAGTTGGACACTAAAGGAAATGTTGAAGTTAAGGTAGAAAATGGTCAAATCGTATTTGCTTCAAAGAGCGATGATAGACAAGACCGTGCATACTGGGGAACTTATCGTGCACTAAGCGCTAACATTATAGTTGGACTAACAACAGGTTACCAAAAACAATTGGAAATCAATGGTGTTGGTTATAGAGCTGCAGTTAAAGGAAATATTCTTGAGCTTCAACTTGGTTTTTCACACCCAATTAACTATGAATTCCCAAAAGGTCTTCAAGTTTCTGTTGAGAAGAACTTAATCACTATCAAAGGTGATGATAAACAAGTTGTTGGACAGGTTGCTGCTGAAGTTAGAAGTTTTAGACCACCAGAGCCTTACAAGGGCAAGGGTGTTAAGTATGTTGAAGAGCATATCCGCCGTAAAGCGGGAAAAACTGCTAAGAAATAGGGGTAGCAAATGAGAGCAAATATTTTAAAAAGAAAACTAGCACTTAGAATTAAGCGTAAAAAGAGAGTTAGAGCTGATATCTCTGGAACTGCTGAGCGTCCAAGAATTTCTGTTTTTAAATCAAACAGATATTTTTATGTTCAAGCAATAGATGATGTAAATCAAGTAACATTAGCAGCTGCTGATGGTGCAAAACTTGGTTTAAAATCAAGCAAAGCTGGAGCAGCAGAACTTGCAAAAGTTTTTGCTGAGAGTCTTAAAGAGAAGAGTCTAACAAATGTAGTATTTGATAGAAATGGCTATCTTTATCATGGCGTTGTTGCTGCTTTTGCAGACGGCTTAAGAGAAAACGGCATTACGCTGTAATATAAGGAAAGACAATTCAATGGAAAAGTATAATAGAGAAGAATTTGAAGAAGTCATCGTTAACATCGGCCGTGTAACTAAAGTTGTTAAAGGTGGTAGACGTTTTAGATTTACAGCACTAGTAGTTGTTGGAAATAAAGACGGATTAGTTGGATTTGGTTTTGGTAAAGCTAAAGAAGTTCCTGATGCAATTAAAAAAGCAGTAGATGATGCATTTAAGGGTATAGTTAAAGTAAATACTAAAGGTTCAACTATTGCTCATGATATCGAAGTAAAATATAACGCAAGTAGAATTTTACTTAGACCAGCTAGTGAAGGTACAGGAGTTATTGCCGGTGGTGCAACTCGTCCAGTTCTTGAACTTGCAGGTATTAAAGATATTTTGACTAAGTCATTAGGTTCAAACAATCCAGCAAACGTAGTAAGAGCAACAATGAAAGCTCTTAGTATGTTAAAAGCTTAAGGAGTTAAAATGGCATTAGATAATCTAACTCCAGCTACTGGCTCAACTCACTCAAGAAAGAGAGTTGGTCGTGGTCAAGGAAGTGGTATGGGTAAAACTGCGAGTCGTGGCTGTAATGGTCAAAAGTCTCGTTCAGGTTACAAAATCAAGAGAAACTTTGAGGGTGGACAACAACCTCTAAGTAAGAGACTACCAAAAGTAGGTTTCTACTCAAGAGTAAGTAAACCATATAGCATAAATGTAGATGTAGTAAAAGCGGTAGCTGCACTTGAAGAACTAACTTTAGATTCAATCAGAAGTGTTCACAAGATGGCTGGAACAGTTAGTAAAGTAAAACTTATCGGTGCAGGAGCAAAAGAGCTTGCAAGTAAAATAAAAGACGATAATATAACTTATACTGGTAAATAAGATGAGTAGTGATCTTACTAAAAAGATTTTAATTACTCTAGGATTTATTTTTGCGTACAGAGTATTGGCATACGTGCCAGTACCTGGCGTAAATCTTGACGTAATTAAAGAATTCTTTGACTCAAACAGTTCAAATGCATTAGGTATGTTTAATATGTTCAGCGGAAAAGCTGCACAGAGATTTAGTATAATTTCGTTAGGAATTATGCCGTATATTACTGCATCAATTGTTATGGAACTTTTAGCGGCTACATTTCCTGCTCTTGGAAAGATGAAAAAAGAGCGTGATGGTATGACTAAATATATGCAAATCATTCGTTATGCAACTATTGGTATTACTATTATTCAAGCAATTGGTGTATCAGTAGGACTTGGAAGTATAACAGGTCGTGCAGGTGAAAGTGCTATTATGATTGATATGAGCACATTTACTATGATTGCTGCAGCATCAATGCTAACAGGAACAATGTTACTTATGTGGATTGGTGAACAGATTACTCAACGTGGTATTGGTAATGGTATATCTTTAATTATTTTTGCTGGTATCGTTTCAGGAATCCCAACAGCAATTGGTGGAACAATAAATCTTGTAAATACAGGTGAAATGAACTTCTTAGTTGTTATTGGTATATTACTTGTTATTTTAGCTACCGTTGGTTCTATTATATATGTTGAGATGGGTGAACGTCGTGTTCCTATTTCATACAGCAGAAAAGTAATGATGCAAAATCAGCATAAAAGAATTATGAATTATGTACCTATTAAAGTAAATCTTAGTGGTGTTATACCACCGATTTTTGCAAGTGCGATTTTGATGTTTCCATCAACAATCATGCAAGCTAGTACAAATCCTATAGTTCAAAGAATAAATGACTTTTTAAGTCCAAGTAGTTATGCATTTAATGTATTAACTTTTATATTTGTTATATTTTTCGCATATTTTTATGCATCAATTGTATTTAGTGCAAAAGATATTGCAGATAACTTAAAAAAACAGGGTGGTTTCATTCCTGGTGTTCGCCCTGGTGAGAGTACAGCAATGTATTTGAATGAAGTCGCAAGTAGACTAACATTTTGGGGTTCTATATATTTAGGTCTTATTTCAACTCTCCCGTGGGTTTTAGTAAAGACTATGGGTGTTCCATTCTTCTTTGGGGGAACGGCAGTTCTTATTGTAGTTCAAGTTGCACTTGATACTATGAGAAAAATTGAAGCTCAGATGTATATGAACAAATATGAAACATTGAGTGCAGTAGGTCTTTAATGGCAATTGCTATTAGAAAGCCACAAGATATTGAGAAACTTCGAGTTTCAAATAAGATTGTAGCACAAGCACTCCAACTTTTATCAGATGAAGCTCGTCCTGGCATGACTCTTATTGAGTTAAATGATATGGGCGAGGAGTTCATCTATTCACAAGGAGGAAGACCAGCCTTTAAAGGTTTATATGGTTTTCCCTCAGGTGTATGTACTTCAGTAAATGAGACTATAATACATGGTATACCAAATCAATATGTTTTAAAAGATGGAGATATTGTGGGTTTTGATATTGGAGTTGAGAAAGATGGATGGTTTGGAGATGCTGCAGTTTCTATTGGAATTGGAGAGATTTCTGAAGAGAATCAACGACTTATAGATTGTTCTCGTGATACACTTTATCATGCGATAGAAAATATTAAAGTAGGGATGAGATTTAAAGAGTTGAGTCAACTTATTGAAAAGTATATACACTCTAAAGGTTATATCCCACTAAGAAGTTTTTGTGGTCATGGAATAGGTAGAAAACCTCATGAAGAACCAGAAATACCAAATTACTTAGAAGGAACAAATCCAAAGCAGGGTCCGAAGATAAAAAATGGAATGGTTTTTTGTTTAGAGCCAATGATTTGTCAAAAGAGTGGAGTTTCTAAGATATTAGAAGATAAGTGGTCAGTAGTTTCAGAAGATGGGTTATATGGAAGTCATTATGAACATGCTGTAGCAATTATAAATAACAAGGCCGAGATTTTATCGGTTGTATAAGAAGGAAGTTTAAGTATGGCAAAAGCTGATGTAATTGAAGTAGATGGTAAAGTTTTAGAAGCTTTACCAAATGCAACGTTTAAAGTAGAAGTACAAAATGGACATGTGGTTTTATGTCACATAGCTGGTAAAATGAGAATGCATTATATAAAAATAATGCCAGGAGATACTGTGAAATTGGAGTTAACTCCTTATTCATTAGATAAGGGAAGAATAACTTACAGATATAAGTAGGCTATTTTTATACATTATAATGAGCAAAGCCCATTATAATGGCAGGAACTAAAGTTCCTACAACCTCCTAAAGCTACAAAAGAAGCTTTTGAGAGTTTATAAGTAAATTATTAGCTTATTTTCAGTATAATATGCCCCTTTTGTAAAACTGTGTGAAGAATATTTAGAAAAAAACCACTATTTTTCCAAATATTGGTTTAGTCTAGTTCACTAAACCTGTGACAGTTTACGAATCCAGAGTGGACTGTTTAGATATGCGTGGCATATCTTTTAATTATCGTATTTATTTTTCTCACAATGTAAGCTTTGCATTTAGAGTTATTTTTGCTTGATAGTGATAAATTCTCAGCGTAAAGCTGAAGCTTTAGTGAGAGGAATTTTTTCTAGGCTTTGCCTAGTAAAAAGGAGACAAACAATGAAAGTACGACCTTCTGTAAAGAAGATGTGTGATAAATGCAAAGTGGTCAAGCGTAAAGGCATCGTTAGAATCATTTGTGAAAATCCAAAACACAAACAGAGACAAGGATAAACATGGCAAGAATTGCAGGTGTAGACCTTCCTAAGAAGAAGAGAGTAGAGTATGCTTTAACTTATATCTATGGTATAGGTTTAACAAGTTCAAGATTAATCTTAAACGCTGTTGGAATCTCATATGACAAAAGAGTTCATGAGCTAACTGAAGCAGATATAGCATCTATTCGTAATGAGATTCAAGAGAACTTTCAAGTTGAAGGTGATTTAAGAAAGAAAGTTACATTAGATATTAAAGCTCTAATGGACATGGGTAGCTACAGAGGGCTAAGACACAGACGTGGTCTTCCTGTACGTGGTCAAAAAACAAAAACTAATGCGCGTACGAGAAAAGGTAAGAAAAAGACCGTCGGCGCAAAAGCTTAATTGATTACGAGGAACTATTAATATGGCAAAAAGAAGAGTAACACGTAAAAAAGTTGCAAAGAAAAATATCGCTAAAGGCGTTGTTTATATCTCTGCAACATTTAACAATACGGTTGTAACTATAACTGATGAAATGGGAAATGTAATCGCATGGAGCAGTGCTGGTAGCTTGGCTTTTAAAGGCAGCAAAAAATCAACTCCTTATGCAGCGCAACAAGCAGTTGAAGATGCTTTAGCAAAAGCTAAAGAGCACGGTATAAAAGAGGTAGGTATCAAGGTTCAAGGACCTGGTAGCGGAAGAGAAACAGCAGTAAAAAGTGTTGGTGCAACAGAGGGAATTAAAGTAACTTTCTTAAAAGATATTAGCCCACTACCACACAATGGCTGTAGACCTCCAAAGCGCAGAAGAGTTTAATTTTAACGTTTAGTTAATAATTATATAAAAAACGAAATATTTTTTGGTTTATAATAATTAGGAGAAAAGATGGCTAGATACAGAGGACCTGTCGAAAAGCTAGAGAGAAGACTAGGTGTTAGTTTGGCTCTAAAAGGTGAGCGTCGTCTTGCTGGTAAGAGCGCATTGGATAAACGTCCATACGCACCAGGACAACACGGTCAAAGAAGAACAAAAATTAGTGAGTATGGACTTCAGCTAAGAGAGAAGCAAAAAGCTAAATTTATGTATGGCGTTTCTGAAAAACAGTTTAGAAGATTGTTTAAAGAAGCAGCAAGAAGAGATGGTAATACAGGAGAGAATCTTATTACTCTAATCGAAAGACGTTTAGATAACGTTGTTTATAGAATGGGTTTTGCAACAACAAGAAGATTTGCTAGACAGTTAACAACTCATGGACACGTACTTGTAAATGGTAAGAAATTAGATATACCTTCTTATCAAGTTAAAAAGGGCGATAAAATTGAGATTTGTGAAAAATCTAAGAGCAACCCTCAAGTAGTACGTTCTTTAGAATTGACAGCTCAAACTGGTATTGTTCCTTGGGTTGATGTTGAAGCAGCTAAAGCAATGGGTGTGTTTACACGTTTCCCTGAGCGTGAAGAAGTAGTTATTCCGGTTGAAGAGAGATTGATCGTCGAGCTATACTCTAAATAATAAGTGAGGAAGTTTTAGTGAAAAAAATCAGTACAGCGGCACATATGCCAACAGAGATTGAAGTAGAAAATATTTCGGAAAACAAAGCTCAAGTAATAGCATATCCATTTGAAGCTGGTTTTGCTGTAACTCTGGCTCACCCATTAAGAAGATTGCTCCTTAGCAGTACAGTTGGATTTGCTCCAACTGCTGTTAAGATTGATGGTGTAACACATGAATTTGATAGTATGCGTGGTATGCTTGAAGATGTTGCATTGTTTATTATCAATCTTAAAAATATTCGTTTCAAAATCAAAGGTGATGAGAAGCGCGTAGAAGTAAATTACTCTTTTGGTGGAGCTAAAGAGATTTATGGTAGTGACCTTTCTAACGAAGAGATAGAAGTTGTTACTCCTGAAGGATATTTAGCAACGATTAATGAAGATGCAGAGCTTAACTTCTCTTTAATTGTAGAGAAAGGTATAGGTTATGTACCAAGTGAGACTATTAGAGATTTAGTTGATAGTGATTATATTGCATTAGATGCTTTCTTTACACCAGTGAAAAAAGCTATTTATGATATAGAAAATGTTCTAGTAGAGGATAATCCAAATTTTGAAAAAATAGTTTTTACTATTGAAACAGATGGATTAATTTCACCAATTGAAGCATTTAAAGACTCTTTAGAAGCTATGTATACTCAAATGTCAGTATTTAACGGTGTGTTAGATATTGATATTACTCCAAAAGAGGAGAGTAGTAATGATAGTGTTGAATTAAACAAATTACTACAGAGTATTGAAGAGCTAAACTTGAGTGCTAGAAGTTTCAATTGTTTAGATAGAGCAGAAGTAAGATTTGTAGGAGAACTAGCGCTGATGAGTGAATTAGAGCTTAAAAACCTTAAAAATCTTGGTAAAAAATCTCTAGAAGAGATAAACGCTGTGATGGAAGAGATTGGTTTTCCAGTTGGATCAGATTTTTCTGATGATACTGTTGAAGTACTTAAGAAAAAAATCACAGATTTGAAATCGAATGAGGATTAATAATGAGACATAAGCATGGATATAGAAAGCTTGGTCGTACTTCAACGCACAGAGCTGCGCTTTTGAAGAATATGGCTATAGCTATAATAAAAAGTGAGAAAATTGAGACTACAATCCCTAAAGCTAAGGAGCTTAGAGGATATATAGAAAAATTAATCACAAAAGCAGGAAAAGGTGACTTTAACGCTCATAGAGTAGTTTTTGCAGCACTTCAAGATAAAGATACTACAAAAAAATTAGTTGATGAAATTGCACCTAAATATGTAGATAGAAATGGTGGTTATACAAGAATCATCAAAACTCGTACAAGAAGAGGCGATGCTGCTCCTATGGCTTTCATAGAGTTAGTATAATTCTTCTAATTTTGGAGACCTTTTGGTCTCCATTTCCTTCCCTTTAAACTTCCTTTTACACATTTATAGTATAATCGTATTAATTAAATATATGGAG
>CAZBPU010000036.1:0-15567 GCA_964493845.1 uncultured Sulfurospirillum sp. | reverse complement strand
GTTGAAATATGGCTGCTTCACCAGCTGGCCAAAATATAAGAGTTGAAAGACCAATAAGTGTTGTTATTGTTGTTAAAAAGATTGGTCTCAATCTTTTTGTTGCTTGGTCAAAAAGCTCATCCATATTGTTGACTTTTTGAAGATAAGTCATCATGATGATACCATCATTTATTACAACACCGGCAAGTCCAAGAGCACCAATAACTGAAGGCATAGTTAAGTTTATGCCCATTAAAAAGTGCCCCATTAAAACACCTAAAAATGAAAAAGGAATAACAGACATAACTATAAAAGTATCTCTAAATGAGTTAAACAGATATAGCATACTAAGAGCTACAAGAAGAAGGGCTATAGCTGAGGCAGATATCATATCTGCTTTTAGTTCATCATTTTTCTTTTTTTCACCAAGTAGTTTTATACCTACGCCATCTTTTTTGAGTTCATTTAGTATCTCTTGTAAGTTTTCAACTGCTTCAGAAGCAGTTATGATTTTTGTATCTACATTTGCATAAACATAGAACATTTTTTCACCAAACTCTTTTGAGACTCTTTCAAAGGACTTTACAACATTATATTCAACTACGTCTTTAAGAGAGACACTTCGTCCATCTCCCAATGGAATTTTAAGGCTATCAAGAGTTTTTTTACTATCTTTATTAATGCTTTCTATCTTAATTTCAAGTAGATTTTTATCATCAAATGCGGTTGTTTTTTTCTTCGATAAAAACATATTGGATAGAGTTTGACCTATGATTTGCTCATTTAGTCCTAAAGATTCTCCATAGCTATTTACTTTTAGTTTTATCTCATCTATACCAAGTTTAGCACTATTTTCTACTGATTTTATGCCACCCATGTTTTTTAGTTTGTTTTCTACTTTTTTTATTGCATCTATGATTTTTTGATTGTTTTGTGAGATTATACCTATCTTAATATCAGATTTAACAGGACCAGCTTTTCTTTCTACAACAAATATTTCATCAAGATTATATTTTTTTTGATAATTCTGTTTTTTCAAAAATGCTCTTAACTCTTTGGATATTTGCATAGATGTTTTTTCTCTTATCCTTTCACTATCATCATAGTAAAAGCTAAGATATGGCGTAACATATTTGTCTACAAAAGTTTTCTCTACCATCTTGTATAACTCAATAGTAACATACATAACATAAGGGTAGTTTTCACCACTACCTTCAGTATTTCTTCTATACCCAGCTACTGAGGAGATAGTTTTTATGTCTATATTGTCTTTGAGTTTATATAGGTCTTTTGAGATTTCATTTACAATTTTATATGACTCTTCAATAGGTGTATTTATATTGGCTTTAATTGATAAGTTAATTGTAGTTGAGTCAAATCTAGGAAACATTTGAAATTTTGATTTTTTGATACCAAGAACTGTTAAAAGAGGAATAAGAATAAGAAAAATAAGCAAAAAAGTTTTTCTGTACTTAATAAGCTTATGTATTATGGCACTGTAAATTCTATTTGCTCTATTCCACGAGAGTACTTTTGATTCTCTTTTTAAAGTGTGGGCTGCATGGATTGGTAAAAATATAAAAGATTCTATGAGTGAAGCAACTATCAATGCAGATACTGCAATAGGAATAAGTTTTATAAACTCTCCCATAGTTCCACTTATCATTAGAAGTGGTATAAATGTAAAAAGAGTTGTAGCACTCGCCATAAAAACAGGTTTAAACATCTCTTTTGCACCAGCTACAGCAGCCTCTTTAGGCTCCATGCCTTCTTCAACTTTTTGTTGGATGTTTTCTGAAACAACTATTGCGTCATCGACAACAATACCAAGAGCTACTAAAACACCTATAAGAGATACTAAGTTGATTGTATAGCCAAATAGATAAAAGTAGGTTGCTGCCATGATAAATGATGTAGGGATACCAAGTCCAACTATGATTGCCATACGAGTATTGATAAGAAGAACAAGTAAAATAGAGATAAGTATTAGTCCAAAAAGTATGTTTGATACAACAACATTTAGTCTATCTTTTATTCTTTGTGAATTGTCATTGTGTATTATAAAGGTTATATTTTTGTTTTGAAGTTCAAGTTTGCTTATTAGTTTACTTATGTTTTTCTTTGCATTTAGTGCATTTCCTGTTTCTGTTTGGTAAACGGATAGTGAGAGTGAAGCAGTTGTATTTATAGAAGAGAGAGTAGACGCATCTTCATATCTTTTCTCAACCGTTGCAATATCACGTAAATATATCTGTTTTCCATCTACTCTTAAAATAGTGTCTGCCATAGCTTGAGAGTTTTTCTTACCATTGTAAGTTGATAGAAAATAGTGTTTACCTTGACCTTCTATTTTTCCAACAGGGAATATATATGATATTCCAGCAATGGCACTAAAAACAGAGTTTTTATTAAGACCAAAACTCTCTATCTTTTTTTCATCAACTTGTATATTATAATACATATCAGAATCACCATATATAGTAACTTCAGATATATCTTTAACCCCTAGTACTTTTGTTTTTAAATCTTTTGCAAAATCTATAAGTTCTGAAAGATTTTTACTATTTGAAGATATAGAAATTTCCATAAGACTCTTGTTTATAGACGCAACTGTTACTCTAGGGTCATTCATGTCATCTGGAAAGTTTTGCTTTACAGCATCTATCGAATCTTTAATTTTTGCAGCAGTATCATATTTGTTTACATCTTTTGAAAGTTCAACAAGTATGTTAAATGAGCCAGGAGAGATTGTAGAAGTCATATCTGTGATACCTTCTACACTTTGTAGCTCATCTTCTATCTCTCTAACAGCCATTTTATCAAGTATGTCTATGGAAGCTCCAGTGTAACTGCCACTAATACTGATTTTATCTAGCTCAAATGATGGAAAAATCTCTTTGGGAGTTTTATTATATGAAAATACACCTACTAAACATACTAAAAAAAACAATACATAATTCATCTTTGAATTATCTATAAAAAACTTTATTAAATTACTCATATATATTTATCCTAAATATTGATTAGGTATTGTAACGAAAATGTGTTAATGTTACGTTAATGTTATTTAATTATGAGAGAGTCTTTAGTAGTAATTGTTATTGAGGTAAGTATATCAAAATATATGAGGCAATATAAGCTACACCCATCTTATAGTGTATCGATTAAGATGGATAGTTAAGTAGCTTTACTATATGTTTAATTTATATTTTCTATTAGTAATTGACACTTATTCTAATAGGGATATATTTTAATCTTCTATTTGATATTTTTGTAATTCTTTTACCATTGTAGTATCCTACATTTTTATAGCCTATAAACTTTTCTTCTTCATTTTCAGTATATCTTGTGACACATTTTTGTCTTGTTTCGTAAGTTGTATAGTTATCTCTTCTTTGATTGTTTGATATATTATGTCCAACTATTGAGCCTATGATTGCTCCTCCTACTGTAGCCAAGTCATTACCTCTACCTTTTCCTACTTGATGGCCTATAACACCACCAGCAACTCCTCCAATGATAGTTCCTATAGGATAGTTATTTGAATTTCCTCTGGAATTTTGTACAGGTACATTCTCATCCCAACACTCTTGATAAGGGACTCTTTTTATGATTGTTTTATACGTTGGAGTTGAACTTGTAACTCTTACTTCATCTTTTATTGTAAATGAGTTTGCTTGAAGAGCTAAAATCGCTGTTGTTAAAATTATTGTTATCTTTTTCATTTTAAATCCTTTTGTTTTAATAATAGCAGTTTAAAATAAAAAAGTGAAATAATTGTGTATAATTAGATTATGAAAGAGTTAATACAAAAATTACCAAAAGCAGAACTTCACTTACATATAGAAGGTACGTTAGAGCCTGAACTTATGTTTAGATTAGCTAAAAAAAACAATATAAAGATTCCATATAAAACTATTGAAGAAGTTAAAAATGCATATAACTTTACATCTTTGCAGTCGTTTTTGGATATTTATTATGCAGGAGCAAATGTTCTTATACAGGAGCAAGATTTTTTTGATTTGACTTGGGAGTATCTACTTAAATGTAAAGAGCAAAATATAGTTCATACTGAAATCATGTTTGATCCTCAAACGCATACTAATAGAGGGATAGAGTTTAAAACAGTTATAAATGGTATAACAAAAGCTCTAGATAAAGCTAAAAAAGAGTTAGATATAAGTTCATTTTTGATTATGAGTTTTTTAAGACATCTTAGTCAAGAAGAAGCATTTAAAACACTTAAAAAAGCCAGCCTTTTTAAAGATAAGATTATAGCTGTTGGATTGGATTCTAGTGAGAAAGGTAATCCTCCAAGTAAATTTAAAGAAGTTTTTGAAGAGGCAAAAAAAGAAGGATATAAACTAGTAGCTCATGCAGGAGAAGAAGGAGATTATAGTTATATATGGGAGGCTTTAGAGCTTTTACATGTACAAAGAATTGATCATGGTATAAGATGTGATGAAGATGAAAAATTAGTCAATTATCTAAAAGATAAAAAAATCCCACTTACAGTTTGCCCACTATCAAATGTAAAACTAAAAGCAGTAAAAGACATGAAACATCATAATATCTTGAAACTTTTAAAAGAGGGTTTACAAGTAACAGTAAATTCAGATGACCCAGCTTATTTTGGAGGATATCTAAATGAAAATTATGAAGCTTTAGCAGAAAGTTTATCTATAAGTGAAGAAGATATCACTCAATTAGTTTACAATTCATTTAAAGCTTCATTCTTAAACTAGAAAGATTAGTTTTTAATTGTACTTAGACCTTTGTCTATCCAGCCATAGTTTATTCCACCATCTAGTTCTCTCACATTTTTGTAACCAGCTTTATCAGATAAAAATTTACCAACAACTTTTGATCTATTTGCGTGAGCACATACTAAAATAAAAGGCTGATTTTTGTCTTTTACAATTTGCTGAAATTCTGTCATCCATTTATTTATGTCATATTTTCCACTAGGTCCAAAAAAAGTCAGTTTGTAGCTACCTTTTATAGTTCCATATTTATTAAACTCATCAATTCTTCTGATATCGATGACTTTAACACCTTTTTGTATAGCATCTTGAACTTGTTCAGTCGTCAGAGTTTTAAACTCCGCAAATAGACTTGATACAAGAAGTAATGTTATTAAAATTATTTTTTTCATTTTTTTCCTTTGTTTTTATTTTGGCATTATAGTATAAATGTGTGGAGATTGTGTGTAACATGAGCTACATATTTTACTGCTTCACAAAATATACTGTTTTACTTACTTCTTTAGCTCCTGTTTTGTTATCCATGAGTTTAAGTTTATGAAAAGAGAAAGGTTTAGCAATAGCTTTTACATAATAAGTTTTACCTGCTTCAATGTTGTTTAGTGTTAGTGAATCATAAGTACCTCTGGATATAGAGTACTCTTTAAGTTCTATATTGGTAGTACCTGGGTCTAGTTTCATAGGAATATATCCATTATTAACAAAATAATCTGAATAAGTCCTACCATTTATATCCACTACCCAAATAACTCCTCTAGCGATAAAAGTTTCTGGTCTATATATGTAAACTAAGGCTTTATCTGCTTCAACTTTAACTGGTGTAAAGGGTTTAGTGACAGGCATACACCCTTGAAGTATAAATGTAAAAGTAACCAATACAAAAGTAAAAACTAATTTTTTAAACATAATAAACTCCTCTTTGATTTATTTATAATAATTATAATTAAATAAGTATAAAATTTTGCTGTACTTTAATCTAAGTTGTGTAATTATATTTGATAATTCGTGTTTAATAGTGTTTTGATATAATTATATTATGAAATACAGACCAATTTTTATAACAGCAACAAATACAGATATAGGAAAAACTTATGCTACTTGTAAGCTTATAGAGGAGCTAGGTAGTCAAGGTTTACATGTAGGAGTTTTAAAACCTATAGAAACAGGAGTGCAAGAGTATCCAGTTGATGGTAAAATTCTTTTAGAAACTGCAAAAAAGTATAATCCAAAGTTGCAAAATTTTACATATAAAGATGTAGTACCTATTCAGTACAAGTTGCCAGCTGCTCCTTATGTAGCTAAGGGTGATGAGAAAATTGATATGGAAGCTATATATAAAGCTTATGAGAAGATGAAAAAGATTAGTGATGTAGTTCTTATTGAAGGAGCAGGAGGTCTTATGGTTCCTGTAGATGAGGGTATTTATATGTATGATTTTATAAAAAACTTTAATGCTATCACTCTTTTGGTAACTCATGCAAACTTGGGTTGTATAAATGATACTTTGTTAAATCAAAGTATATTAGATACTCTTGAAGTAGAGTATGAATGGTGTGTAAACTTTAGAGATAACAAGAAAAATTTTGAAAAAACTACACTACCGTATTATAAAAAAATAGTTAGTTTACAAGACGATATAAAACTATTAAGTGAAAACTTGTTAAAATTTGAAAAATAATCAAGGAATTAAATGCAACATTTGATTAATACTAGGGACTTTTCTATAGGTGAAATAAATGCACTTTTTAAAAGAGCAGAGTTGTTTTTAGATGAAAAACCAAGAGATATACTAAAAGATAAAATGATTATAACTATTTTCTTTGAAAACTCCACAAGAACAAGAAGTAGTTTTGAAGTAGCAGCAAAAAGACTTGGTGCAAATGTTGTAAGTTTAGATGTTTCAAAAAGCTCATCAAGTAAAGGAGAAACTCTTTTTGATACAGCAGCAAATCTTGATGCTATGGGACCTGATGCTATTGTTGTTAGACACAAAAATTCTGGTGTTCCACATATCCTCTCAAATTATGTAAATTGTGCTATTTTAAATGGAGGAGATGGTCCTCATGCTCACCCTACACAAGCACTTTTAGATTTGTTTACTATGACAAGATATTTCAAAGACTTAAAAGGTGTAAAGATAGCTATAGTTGGTGATATTAAAAATTCACGAGTAGCAAACTCAAATATAGAACTTTTAACAAGATATGGACTTGATGTTACATTAGTAGCTCCTCCACATTTTTTGCCTGTTACTCATTTAAAAACAAGTCATAATATAAAAGAAGTTATAAATGATGTTCAAATAGTTATGAGTCTAAGAACTCAAACAGAAAGACATACAAATCAGATATATGGTTCACTAAAAGATTATGCAAAAGACTTTTGTATAACAGAAGAGTTGATGGGAGATAAAAACATACTTTTACTTCATCCAGGACCTGTACATAGAAATGTAGATATAGATGATGCAATGTTAAGAGATCCAAGATGCAAAGTGTTAGAGCAAGTAAAAAATGGTGTGGCTATTCGTATGGCAGTATTGGAGAAGCTGATTGTTCAATAGGCTTAATGAGTATGGCAAAAAAAGAAAACCTATCTTTTTTGCTGTTGATTTTGAGATGAAAGAATGGATTTTTGAAGATGAAAATGTTCAGTATAAATTAGAAAATTTTAAAAATTTTGTAGAAAAAAAAAGTAGAAAAAGTACAATACAAAATACTTTACATGTAGAGTTCCAAGAGTATATAAAAGTAATAAAAAAAGTTAAAGAACAGATAAAAAGAGGAAATACTTATCTCCTTAATCTTACATTTGAAACTAAATTAGAGGGGGATATAGACTTAGAGTCTATATTTTATAATGCGAACGTCCCTTTTAAATTGCATGTTAAAAATAGGTTTGTCTGTTTTTCTCCAGAACGATTTGTACAGATTAAGAACAATAAAATAAGCACATATCCTATGAAAGGTACTATAGAAGCTAGTATACCTCATGCTTTGGAGAGAATTTTAGCAAATCAAAAAGAGATGAGTGAACATACAATGGTAGTAGATTTACTTAGAAATGACTTAGGGATAGTGGGTAAAAATGTACAAGTAGAGAAGTTTAGATATGTAGATAAAATCCAAGCTGGAGAGAAAGAACTTCTTCAAGTTAGCTCGAAAATTACAGCAGATTTAGATGAGAATTGGCACGATAGATTAGGCGATATAATTTTTTCTATGTTACCAGCAGGGAGCATAACAGGAACACCAAAGAAAAAAACTGTAGAAATTATAAAAGAAATAGAAAATTATAAAAGAGGATTTTTCACAGGAGTTTTTGGTTACTATGATGGAGAAAGCTTTGATAGTGCAGTAATGATACGCTTTATAGAGAAACAAAAAGATAGATACGTTTATAAAAGTGGTGGGGGAATTACTATAGATAGTGATGAGGTAAGTGAATATGAGGAGATGAAAGATAAGGTTTACATACCAAATTTATAAAGTTAATTTATGTGTGGGATAATTCAGCTTTAGTATGTTAAGATTTAACTTATATTTATAGTGGAGATGGAAAGTGAAATATTTTATATTGGGGATTGTATTTTGTTCAGTTTTGCTTCAAGCAAATAACTTTGGTGATGGGATGCGCGCGTATAGAAAAGGTGATTATGCAAAAGCAAAAGTACTTTTTGAAATGGCACTAGAAAAAGATAAAATATATAATGCAAGTCATATATTGGGCAAAATGTACTTAAATGGAAATGGTGTTAACGTTGATAAAAAAAAAGCTATCAAATACTTTAATTTTGCTTATAAATATGGAAATATAACAGCAGGTTGCTATGCAAGTAATACCTATATTGATATGGGTGTATATAACTGGGGTATTTTAGAAGATGGTTTAGCAAGAGGGTTAAAAAATAATGTAAAATTTTGTTATAAAGTAGTCGATAGGTGGCAAAATAAATAATTTGTTAAAAGAGAAAAATTTAAAATCTAATCATATATGCTTTGAGACTATTAAAGTAAAAGATGGAAAATTTTTAAATTTAACTTATCATCAAAAAAGAGTAAATAACACGAGAAACTTTTTTGGTTTTAATGATATATTAGAGTTAAAAGAAGATATTTTTAACCTACCTCAATATGGAGAATTTAGACTAAGAATAGATTATGCTAAAGAGATACAAAATTTTCAATATGAAGTTTTAAGAGATAGATATTTTGAAGATTTTAAGATAGTAAATTCTGATATAGAGTATGAATTTAAATACTCAAATAGGGATGAGATTAATGCTTTGAAAGTAGATGATAGTGAAATAATAGTAGTAAAAAATGAACTTATAAGAGA
This sequence comes from uncultured Sulfurospirillum sp., assembly GCA_964493845.1. Lineage (GTDB taxonomy): Bacteria > Campylobacterota > Campylobacteria > Campylobacterales > Sulfurospirillaceae > Sulfurospirillum_A. The sequence goes on along the minus strand of CAZBPU010000036.1, from coordinate 6,487 downwards.
TACTTCAATAGCTAATATAGCTTTATATATAGATGATAGTTGGTTAACTCCAAGAACTCCTTTACTCAAAGGAACTACAAGAGCAAGATTACTTGACAATGGTTTTTTAAAATGTGCAGATTTAGTAGTAGATGATTTAAAAAAAGCTCAAAATTTTGCTATAATGAATGCTTTAATAGATTTTAAAATAATAAAAAATTTCTTTATAAAAATATAAACTCATAATAAATTAAATAAAAGGGCAAAGATTGAATTGGGATTTAAGTGCATTATATGAAAATGATGAAAAATTAGATATTGATTTAGAAGAAGCAAAAGTAAAAGCTAAAAACTTTGAAAAGATGTATAAAGGTTGTTTAAAAAATTTAAACTCTAATGAGTTTTTAGAAGCTATTCGTGAGTATGAAAAAATTTCACAAATACTTGGTAAGATAATGACTTATGCATTTTTAAAGTTTGCAACAGATAGTAGTAATGGTGGATTTTATGCAAAATATCAAAATGAGTATACAAAAGTAAGTGAATTTTTACTATTTTTTGAATTAGAGTTTAATCAGCTAAATAAATTAAAACAAAAAGAGTTTATAGACAATTCAAATGGGTATACTTTTTATCTTCAATCATTACAAAAACAAAAATCACATCAACTTACAGCAAAAGAAGAGAGAATACTTTTAAAAAAGAGTACAACAGCAGGAAGTGCTTGGAGCCGTCTTTTTGATGAACATTTTAGTAGATTAAAGTTTAGTTATGATGGAAAGAAGATTTCAGAAGAAGAGATACTTTCACTTCTACATAATCCAGATCGTGATATAAGAAAAAAAGCAACAATGGCTTTTAGTAAAGGGTTAAAACCTCATCAGCCACTTTTAGGTTATATTTATAACATGATAAAAACAGACCATAAAAGTGATTGTGAGCTTAGAAAATACACTTCTCCAGAACAGTTTAGACACTTTGATAACAAAATAACCCAAGAGAGTGTAAATGCACTTGTAGATGCAGCTGAGGATAGTTTTAATTTAGTTCAAGATTATTATCATAAAAAAGCAGAACTCTTAGGCTTAGAACAACTTCATGATTATGATAGATATGCTCCACTTGAAACTAAAGAAGAAGTATATGATTTTGAAAAGTCAAAAGATATAGTTTTAAAAGCATTTAATAAATTTAGCCCAAAATTTGCAACTATTGCAAAAAAAGCCTTTGATGAAGGTTGGATAGATGTAATGCCACAAGATGGCAAACGAGGAGGGGCATTTTCTCACCCAGCAACTCCTGATACTCATCCTTATGTGCTTTTAAATCATACAAACAGAAGAAGAGACCTTTTTACATTGGCTCATGAACTTGGACATGCTATTCATCAATATTTATCTAGAGATGTTGGATATATTGCATCAGATACTCCTCTTACAACTTCTGAAACAGCTTCTGTATTTGCAGAGATGTTGGTATTTGATTATATAAAAGATACTCTAAGTGAGGATGAGAAAACTTCTTTGTATGCAGGTAAAATAGAAGATATATTTGCAACACTTTATAGACAGATAAACTTTACAACTTTTGAAAGACGTGTTCATGCTCATGAAGGCGAATTGGATTTGGCTATTTTCAATAAGTATTGGCTTGAAGAGAGCAAAAAAATGTTTGGAAGTAGTGTAAAACTTAGTAAAAACTATGAAATATGGTGGAGTTATATTCCTCATTTTATACACTCACCATTTTACTGCTACTCTTACTCTTATGGTCAGCTTTTAGTTTTAGCTCTTTATGGGCTATATAAAAGTGGAGAATGTGATGATTTTATAGAGATATATACATCTTTTTTAAGTGCTGGAGGAAGTAGAAGCCCAAAAGAACTTATAAGTAAATTTGGATTTGATATCGATGACAAAGAGTTTTGGAAAATAGGAATTGAAGAGATACGTAAATTGTTGAAGGAGTTTAAGTAATGCTTCAAAATGTATTAAATGATGTTGATTTTAGCGCAGAGATGAAAAGACACGTGAAGAAGACTTTAGAAATACTTTTAAAAAAAGGTATAAACTTCTCTATACTTACAAATGTAGCTGAGATAGATTTTGAGCCTTCTTTACCCGAAGAAATTCGCTCAACTTTTAAACCAATTACCATGTTTGTTTTAGCAGGGTATACTTTTGAGAGTTGTATTGTAGATGATTGGGGAGTTAGTTTTGAAGCTGGCTTTGGCCATGAAAACTATGGTTCTCTTGTTAGTGTTCCTATGTTGTCTGTATTACAAGTTATTGTAGATGAAACACCTATCTTGATAAATCTTAGTATAGATGTAGAAGAGAAACCAAAAGAAAAAACGAAAGGGATAAAGAGAAGTATGGAAGCACTTCTCTCAAACCCTGAAAATGAAAAACTATTAAATAAATAGTTTATGATTTGCGTTTACTTATAATATAGTTTATTACACTGTTCATAAAGGCATCAGTTTTTCTCTCTTTTGAATATGCAAGATATAGTTTACGTGTAATTTTTAAACCTTTTACTCTAGCAAAAAATAGTTCTCCCTTATCTACAGTTTCATCAATCATATGCTTTGAAATGATTGAAACTGTAGGAGCACCATCTATAACTGAAGATCTAAGTATAGTCTGTTTAACAGCAGTTGAGCTTGTCACAACACTTCTCAGATCAAATGACTCACAATCAATTCCAACTTTTTCAAACTCAGCTTTTATAATCTGTCTTGTATGTGATTCTTCTTCTCTACAAACCCATCTATATGAGTTAAGTTCATCAGGTCTTACTACTTTTGGAAGTGGAGTTTTACTTACTAAAACAAGTTCATCATCCATCCACTCTCTGTATATAATACCATCTTGAAAAATAGGTGATTCTAAAAGAGCTAGGTCGATTTTTTTATCCATAAGTTCTTCAGTTATTTTATTAGAGTCATCTACTTTTATTATAACATCGTTTTCTATAGCATGTTGAATTTCTGTTAAAAAATCAGGCAATATGTAGTTACCTATCATAAAAGATGCACCAAGAATGAAAGTCAATTCTTTATTTATAATTTTAATAACATCTTTTTCTGCATGAGCAATACTTTTTTCTAATTTAGTGACAACTTTATAAAACTGTTCTCCAGCTTTTGTGAGTTTGATTCCATTTTTCTTTCTGTCTACTATTTTAGTATCAAGATAATCTTCTAAAAGTTTCATTTGCTGAGTAACAGCAGGTTGGCTTATACCTAGTTTTTTTGAAGCTTTTGAGAAGCTTTTTTCTTTTACAACAGTCAAAAATGTTTCTATTTTATTGAAATCTCGTAACACAGGTTATCCTTAAATATTTTAGACTATTATAACTAATAATAATAATAATTACAAGTCTAAATTTAATTAAACTTTATATTAATTCAATTTTGATATAATAAATAAAAACTAAAGAAGAGAATATGAAAAAGATATTAGAATCACTAAATGATGCACAAAAAGAGGCAGTAAAAACTATAGATGGACCAGTTCTTATACTTGCAGGTGCGGGTAGTGGAAAAACAAAAACTATTACTTCAAGACTTGCTTACCTTCTAGCTCAAGGCATACCGGCTTCTAGTATCTTAACTCTTACCTTTACAAATAAAGCTGCAACAGAGATGCGTGAACGTGCTTTGAGTCTTATAGATGAAAAGAGTTATCCGCCACTTCTTTGTACGTTTCATAAGTTTGGATTGCTTTTTTTAAAATTCAATATGGAAAAACTAGGACGTAAAAATAGTTTTGTTGTTATTGATAGTGATGATAAAAAAAGAATTATAAAAAGTTTTGGTATAGATATGCCAATAGGACTTGTTGCAAATGAAATTTCAAGATATAAAAATTCTTTGATTGACCCAAGTGTCGCTTGGGAAAAAGCAGAACTTCCAAACTATAAAAAAATAGCTCAGATTTATGAGCAGTATGAAAAGTATATAAAAGACAATAATTTAGTAGATTTTGATGATTTACTTGTTTTACCATATAAAATTTTAGATGAAAATGAAGATTTATGTAAAGAGACAAGTCAAAGATATCAGTATATTATGGTAGATGAGTATCAAGATACAAATGACCTTCAATACAGACTTATTCGTAAGATTTGTTCAACTCACAACAATATATGTGTAGTTGGTGATGATGACCAGAGTATTTATGGTTGGCGTGGAGCAAATATAAAAAATATTTTGGATTTTAAGGATGAATTTGAAAATACCAAAATCATAAAATTAGAGAATAATTATCGCTCAACATCAAATATATTAAAAGCTGCAAATGACCTTATAGAACATAATCGTTCACGTCTTGGAAAAGTATTAAAAAGTACAAAAGGTGATGGAGAGGTAGTTTCTATCATAGAATCACATGATGAAAAAAATGAAGCAACTATAGTATCAAAAAGGATAAAAGTTCTTATAGATAAAGGTGTAAGTCCAAAAGATATTGCTGTTCTTTATCGCATTAATGCTTTAAGTCGCTCTTTAGAAGAGGGTTTAAATCGTGTAGGAATTCCTTACAATATGGTAGGGGGAGTAAAGTTTTATGAGAGAACAGAGATAAAAGATTTGATTTCATATCTACGTATAATAGCCAATCCAAATGATGATTTTTCAATAAAAAGGATAATCAATAGACCAAAAAGAGGACTTGGAAAAGTAACAATAGACAAGATACTAAAAGGTGCTTATGAAAATCATCTTTCTATATATGGATATATCACAAAAAAACAAGATGATTTAAAAACTATGGTAAGTAAAAAATGCTATAACGCATTGATAGAGTTTAGTGAGAATTTACAAAGACTTATAGAAGTATCAAATGAAGCTACTTATAATATAGTAGATGAACTAGAAAATCTTTTTGGTATAAAGAAGTATTATGAACAACTTCCAGATTCTTTAGAGCGTGTATCAAATATAGATGAATTTTATGGACTTTTTAGAGACCTTGTAAAACAAAACCCAGAGATGAGTATAGATGAATTTCTAAATGATTTAGCACTACAAAGTGACCAAGACAGTATAGATGCAGAAAATATATCTATTATGAGTATTCATGCAAGTAAAGGTTTGGAGTTTTCATATCTATTTGTAATAGGTATGGAAGAGGGATTTTTACCTCTTGTTGGAGATGGAAGTGACATAGAAGAGGAGAGACGTTTAGGTTATGTTGCTATAACTCGTGCTAAGGAAGAGTTGACTTTAAGTTACTCTGAGAGTAGATTTTATAAAGGTAGACGTGCAGAGCTTAGTAAAAGTAGGTTTTTAAAAGAGTGTGGACTTTCTCAAGGCTCACTTGTTTTAGAAAAAACGACATCTTATAGAAAAGGTGATTTAGTTAAGCATAAGATTTTTGGTATAGGGCGTATATTTGAGATAAGTAAAGTCAAGCGTGAATTTAAACTAAAGATAAATTTCTCAGGAACAAAAAGAGATATTTTAGCTTCATTTGTTGAGAAGATTTGATGAATAGACTGTTTGTAGCAAATAAACCTACGGGTATGTCATCAAATAGATTTTTAGGAAAGATAAAAAGAAAATATGGTGTAAAAAAAGCTGGATTTAGTGGAACACTTGACCCTTTTGCTAAAGGTGTTCTCATTATAGCTTTTGGACAGTATACTAAACTGTTTCGTTTTTTAAATAAAAAGAGAAAATCGTATCGTGCTACTTTATGGTTAGGGGCAAGTAGTCCAACACTAGATATTGAAAAAGTAGAAAAAGTAGAGCAGATGATACCTTTTGCAGATTACTCTTTAAAGATTATTGAAGATAGTATGAAAGGTGAGATAGAGTATCTTCCTCCAAAATACTGTGCAAAAAAAGTAGATGGAAAACGTGCTTATGCACTTGCTCGTGAAGATAAAGAGTTTGAGCTAAAGAAGATAAAAAGTACTATATATGATTTCAAAATATTACATTATATGCATCCATTTTTAACCTTTGAGATAACTATAAGTGAGGGTGGATACATCCGAAGTATGGGACAAATAATAGCCAATAAATTTGGATTTGATGGATGTTTGAGTGCATTGGAACGTCTGAGTGAGGGCTCTTTTGTTTATGAAAATGAAAAAGAACTCAATCCACTTGATTATTTAGAGATAGAAGAAAACGAATATTTAGGCGATATAGAAGATATAGAGCTAGGTAGAAAAATCTATGTAGATAGTTTTAAAAAAAGAGATTTAGGACTTTATAAAATAGTGATAGAAGATGAGTTGAGTTTAGTAGAAATAGTAGAAGGTGAAGAGAGAGTACAATATATACTAAATAAGGTAAAATTATGTTAATACTATCAAGGAAGATAGGTGAAGCAGTTGTTTTAGATGAGAAGATAACAGTAAGAGTTATAGAAGTATCAAAAGGCGTTGTACGTTTAGGATTTGATGCCCCAAATGATATGCTTATACTACGTGAAGAGTTAGAAGAAGAGATAAAAAAAGCAAATATAGAAGCACAAAGTAGTGCTCAAGATAT
>CAZBPU010000035.1:0-15840 GCA_964493845.1 uncultured Sulfurospirillum sp. | reverse complement strand
ACAACAAATAAAAATATTGATGCTTGGTTTTGTGGTTTTACTCCAGAGATAGAAGTGCTTGTTTGGTATGGTAATGATGATAACTCTCCTATGGCAAGATATGAGACAGGTGGACGTGTTGCTGGCCCTGCCTTTGCTGAATTTGTTAAAGGGTATATAAATTTATATCCTCAAACAAAACGAAAGTTTATTCCGCCAGAAGGTGTAATAGAGAGAAAAATAAAAGGAAGACGTGAGTATTTTACAAAAACTTCACCACTTCCAAAAAGTAATAGTTTAGAAGAGAATGAAAACGGAGGAATGTTGTTTTGAATGGACAAAAAAGGGTAGATATAAAAGCTGGATTAAAAGTGAAAATTGTTTTAAAGAAAGATCAAAGAAGTGGTGTTTTGACCGAAGGAGTTGTAAAAGATATATTAACAAATTCTCCAACACATCCTCACGGTATAAAAGTTAGACTTACTAGTGGAGATGTAGGAAGAGTAAAGGAAATAATCTCTTGAAACTCTATATAGATGGTGATGCTTTTCCAAATTTGTTGAAGCCTATTGTTTTGAAATCTATAGAAAGATTAAAACTTGATACTTATGTTGTAGCAAATAAAAAGATAAATGTAGGAAAATCAAAATATATTTCATATATTATTGTAGATCAAGGTGCAGATGAAGCAGATAACCATATAGTAGAACTTGTTTGTAAGGGTGATTTGGTTATAACTGCAGATATACCTTTAGCAGATAGACTTATAACTAAAAATGCCCATGCAATTGACCATAGAGGAGAGCTTTATAGTGAAGAAAATATAAAGCAATATCTTACTATGAGAAATCTGATGAGTGAGCTTAGAGATAGTGGAGAAGTTACTGGAGGCCCAGCTCCTTTTTCAAAGAAAAATGCAGAAGGTTTTGCAAATCAATTGAACTCTTTTTTACAAAAAAATTATGTTTCAAAAAGATAATTTCGCTGAAGATTACAAAAATATAAAAACTAAAGAGCTTTTATACCTAGAGTTTGATGAGTGCAGTTTTAATAAGTGTGATTTTAGTAATGCTATATTAAAAAACTCTATATTTTCAGGATGTATTTTCTCTAGTTGCAATTTATCTTTAATGAGTATTATAGACTGTAAATTTTCAGATGTTACTTTTATAGATTGTAAAATAATTGGAGTTGATTGGACAAAAGCAAATTGGGATAGTTTGAGTATTATGCCTATGAAGTTTAAAACTTCTGTTATAGATAGTTCATCTTTTTATGGGTTAGATTTAGATAGTTGGATTATAGAAGAGTGTGAAGTAAAAGATGTTGATTTTACAAATTCAAATTTGAGTAATATAAGTTTTAAATACACGAAGCTTACTGACTCAATATTTGCAAATACAAATTTAACAAAGGCAAACTTTACTCACTCTGAACAGTTTAATATTGATATACAAAACAATAATTTAGATGGTGCAAAGTTTAGTCGATATGAATCTATTAGATTACTTAGTAGTTTAAATATAGAGTTAGTTGATTAAGGAGTTTAGGGTGAGTAAATTATGAATTATAAAAAGATATTAGAAGAGATACAAAAAGAGGTTTTACCTCTTATAGAAGATGGGAAAGTAGCTGATTATATACCTGCTCTTGCAAAAATAAATCCAAATCAGTTTGCTATGAGTTTACAACTTTTTGATGGCAGTTCTTATCATATAGGGCAAAGTAGTAAGAAGTTTTCTATTCAAAGTATCTCAAAAGTTTTTAGTTTTACTCATATTATGAAACTTTATAAAGGAGATTTACAAAATCGTTTAGGATTAGAGCCATCAGGAAATCCATTTAACTCTTTAGTTCAACTAGAGTATGAAAATGGAATACCAAGAAATCCATTTATCAATGCTGGTGCGATAGTTGTAGCTGATATGTTGATTAGCTATTATAAAGAAAATACTTTTACTAAGGTGCTAGATCATATTCGTCTTATAGATGATAGCTTGTTAATAAACTTTGATAAAGAGTTATATTTGTCAGAAAAAGAGAGTGGCTACAGAAACTACTCTATGGTCAATATGATGAAAAGTTTTGGAAACATAAAAAACGATATAGACACTGTAATGAGTCTATATTTTAAACTTTGCTCGATTGAGATGAGTACACAAGAGTTGTGTAGAACAGTTTTATTTTTAGCAAATCATGGGGTAGATCCAATAACTAAAGAAGCTTATTTGACTTCATCGCAGGCGAAAAGAGTAAATGCACTTATGCTGACTTGTGGACATTATGATGCTTCAGGTGATTTTGCTTATAGGGTAGGAATCCCTGCAAAAAGTGGTGTTGGTGGTGGTATTGTGGCTGTAATTCCTGATAAAATGTCACTTTGTGTATATTCACCAAGGCTAAATAAAAAAGGAAATTCCTTAGTTGGAACTAAAGCTTTAGAGCTTTTTACAACAAAAACGGGATTATCTATATTTTAGTAAAAGAGGGTTTTTAATCCTCTTAAATCTCAATTGTTTTTTTCTCGGCAAGACACATAGCTACCCCTTTTTCATAGTAAGCAGCTTCATTTATAAATAGTGCATATAGTCCATCAATATCATCATATAAAATTTCATTACCATCTAAATCAACAAATATTGGGTTACCTTTTTTAAGTTTGAAGTATCCATTTTCTTGTAATGTTGGATGTACCATTGCATTTATACTATTTTGTTCATCTCTTGGAAAATCAATAGCTTTAACATTGTCATAAATCTCTATTTTATTATATTTTTTCGTATGTTCATCTGAATTATATAATTCAAAATAATTTAGAATAGCTTGTATGATTCTTTCTGTTTCAAAAAACATATCTGCTCTAAGAACACCTTGAGGTATAGAGCCTACCTCTATAGTAAAACCACTAGGGGGAATAGAGCTTATAAAAGAGGTGTCATTTGTATCTCCTTTCCAACTAAAGATATGAATCTCTGGAATCATCTCTTTTACATAAGCAGCAACTTGCCATGATAGTTTATCTTCTGTACTAATACAGATGGATAACCCCATATTTGAGGTTGTTGAGTGCAAATCCATAACAAAGTCTACATTTGGATTATCGCTTCCTTTTGGTCCTAGCTCTTGGTTTATTTTCTTTGCAATAATATCTTCATAACTTGTAAGAGAATTGTCATTTAATCCATCTAATGTAAATGTACGATTTAAATCTTTATCTACATACCTAGTGCACTGTTCGATTGCTCCAAGATTAGTATGCATAAAAATAGTTTCAAAACTCTCTCTTTTTACAAGATTTGGATTTTTGATAAATTTTTTGATTAGATACACACCTGTTAATTCATTTCCGTGTGTACCACCTGTAATAGCAACTTTTTGAATTCTTTTCATAGATAGACTCTTTTGTAATTTTTTATCAGTATATAAAAATAGATTAACATGTGTCAAATAATGGATAATTATTGTTGATATAAATTTTTTTTATTAAGATATTATTTATACATAATTAAGATGCTTTTAGTTATCTTGAAAATTCAACTTATTTTATAGGACTAAAAAATGGAAAAAATAGTAGATAGTTTTTTAAAAGAAAATGAAGCTCAAATATATGCTGATTTTGAAGAATTAGTAAATGTTAATAGCTTTTCATCTAATTTAGATGGAATAGAAGAGGCATTAAATGTTTTAGTAGATATAGCTGATAAAAAAGATATAAAATTAGAGAAAGTTTATTCTTCAAAAAGAGCTAGACCTCATTTGATGTTTGGAAAAGAGAAAGAGAAAGATTATTTTGCTTTTATAGGACATTTTGATACAGTTCATCCACCTCAAAGTGATTTTAATACATTTGTTGATGATGGTGAAATTATAAAAGGTCCTGGTACTAATGATATGAAATCAGGATTAATAGTAGCATTAAATGCATTTGCTATTTTGAAGAAATTGTATCCAAATCGTGATTTGCCTATAAAGATACTTTTTAATTCAGATGAAGAGATAGGTTCAACAGATTCTCAAGAGATAATAGAATCACAATTTAAAAATGCTAAAGCAGGATTTGTTTTTGAACCAGGTCGTATAAATGGAGAGATAGTTACAAAAAGAAAAGGTATAGCTACTTTAGATATAGAGGTTATAGGAAAACCTGCACACTCTGGTGTAGCACCATGGGATGGTATAAACTCTCTATTAGCATCATGTGAAATAATTCAAAAATTAGAAAAGTTAAATGATTATGATAATGGTATAATAGTAGGATGTAATCAACTTAATTCTGGAATAGCCAGAAATGTTGTTCCTCCTTATAGTAAAATTGTAGTTGATATTAGATTTGAAGCAATGAGTCAAAAAGATATTTTATTTGGTGCAATAGAAGATATTCTAAATAAAAAAAATAGTTTAGGTGCAGAAGTAAAGTATGATTTACATCTAAATAGACCACCTTTAGAGATGAATGATGAGTCTGTAGAATTGTCTAAATTATATATTGATACTTCTAAAAAATTAGGATATGACTGTAAAGGGTTAAGTACAGGTGGTGGATCTGATGGTAACTTTTTATCGGCTATGGGGATTCCAGTTTTAGATGGTTTAGGTGCTGTAGGAAATTTTAGCCATACAAAAAAAGAGTATACAAAAAAAGACTCTCTTCTTTATCGCACAAAGATTTTTGTTCTGTTTATGATAAAATTGCTAGAGAAAAATTAATCAATATCAATATTTCTAAGATATTCACTTATCTTAGGAATATTATCTTTTCTGCATATTAAGCATGTGGGAATCTCTAGTATACTATCATCAATAAGTGTACTTTCAAGTTTGTCAATATAACCTAATTTTTCTACTATTGTTCTTGGCACAATAGCTTTCCCCATACCCAGTTCTACGCAAGCAAGAATCACTTCAAAATCTGCTATTTCTACAGTTTCATAATCTTTTATACCGATATGCTCATAATATTTTTTCATTCCCTCATGATATGCACAGCCTTCTTCATATGCCAATATTGTATAATTGTTTTCATTTCGTTTTTTTGATTCCACAAATAAGAGTTTATTATTAAATTTTTTTAAAACCATTATTTCATCATATTTTGGAGCATGATTTACAAAACCTATATCAATTTTATACTCAATTAGTAGCTTTACTATTGGTATCTTCGTTTTTCTAATAAGTTCTAGTTTTAAATTTGGAAAATCTGTACTTATCTTTTTTAAAAAAGGGATTAATCTTTTACTAGCATTTGTATATGTTGAAGCTACTATGAGAGACTCTTGTGTATTTATATTATTAACTTTCATCCTTATCTCTTCAAACTTTTTTTCTACCTCATTTGCTAAAGGAAAAAGTTGCTCACCCTCTTTAGTCAAGATTACACCTTTTGGTACTCTATGAAATAGTTTGTATCCTAACTGTTTTTCTAGTTGCTTAATTCTTAGTGTGACATTTGCTTGTGTTACTTTTAATTTTTTTGCACCCAATGTTATACTGTTACTTTTTGCAACAGTTGTAAATATTTTCAGAAGATTAGAATCCATGTATATTATCCTTAAATATGTATGATTAAGTTATTTGTTTTAATGAAAGTATATAAAACTATAAAATTATAGCATTTAAATAATTGTTTTGTATGAAAAATCACATAATGCATAAATTTTTTTTATGTAGAGAATAATAAATACTAATTTGACATGAAATAATTTATTGTATTATACTGCTTATAATCACAAAAGGAGTTCTTATGAAGAAAACGATACTTGGTTTAGCTACAGTAGCTTTGCTTTGTTCAGCTGGAAATGCTGAAACTTTAAAAGTTGGTTTAGCATCTGGTGCACTTAGTATGGATCCATACGCACATAACGAGACTGCAACAAACTCAATACTTTCAAATGTATTTGATGCTTTGATATCTTTTGATAAAGATATTAATACTCATCCAGGTTTGGCTGTTTCTTGGACTAATCCAGAGCCTACAGTTTGGATAATGAAATTAAGAGAGGGTGTTAAATTTCATAATGGTAGTAAATTTAATGCTGATGACGTAGTTTTCTCTTTCAATAGAGTAAAAAATTGGAATAAATCAGGTTTTAAAGGTAAAGTTAGTGCTATAGATTCAGTTGAAAAGATTGATGACTATACTGTTAAATTTGTTACAAAAAAACCGTATCCAGTATTTTTAAGAAAACTTACTTATGTAAATATTTTGGATAAAGAGACATTGGAAGGAAAATCAGACCAGTGGATTGGATTAAACCCTGTTGGTACAGGACCTTATAAACTTACTTCTTGGAGTAAAGGTGACCATATCAAGATGGATGTTAATAAAGATTATTGGAGAGGTGTAGCTAAATTTGATAAAGTTCTTTTTAGACCACTAACAAATAATGCGACTAGAGTTGCTGCAATTTTAAGTAATGAAGTTGATATTATCAACAGAGTTCCTGTTGTTGATGTTAATAGAGTTAAAGCAAATGATAAGCTTAACTTTTTTGTACAACCTGGACTTAGATTAATCTATTTACAAATGGATCAAGATAGAGATAAATCTCCATTTATAAAATCTCCAGATGGAAAGAATCCTCTTAAAGACGTTAGAGTTAGAAAAGCTATATATTATGGTATTAACGAAGATGCAATTGTTAAGTATGTTATGAAAGGTTTTGCAAAACCTGCAGCACAACTTAGCCCAAGTGCAGTTTTTGGACATGATCCTAGTATAAAAAGAGCTTCTTTTGATCCTAAAAAAGCTAAAGCACTTTTAGCAGAAGCAGGATATCCAAATGGATTTGAAATTCAACTTGATTCTCCAAACAATAGATATATCAATGATGCACAAATAGCTCAAGCTGTAGCTTCATCTTTGGCAAAAATTGGTATTAAAGTAAAAGTAAATGCGACTCCAAAGTCTACATTTTTTAAAGAGACTGGAAAGTTAAATACAAGCTTTTTCTTAATTGGTTGGGCAAGTAGTGATGGTGATGCAAGTTCTATTTTAGATGGTTGTGTTCATACTTATGACGCAAAGACAGGATATGGTAGATACAATAGAGGTAGATATTCAAATCCTAAAGTTGATGCTCTCATAGAAGAATCAGCAGGTATTATGGATCCAGCAAAGCGTTTAAAAGTTTTACAAGAAGCACAAAAATTAGCGATAGTTGATGATCAGAATTTTATACCACTTCATTATCAAGTAGATATTTATGCATCTAAAAAAGATATTAAATTTGAAACAAGAACAGATAGCCGTATCTGGGCTTACGATATAAAATAAAAATACAATCTCGCCTCTTTTGAGGTGGGATTTCTTATGGAAAAATTATGACAAAATATATTTTAAATAGGCTTTTTCACTCTGCTTTAGTTATGCTTACTATTAGTTTTATAGTATTTTTTATAATGTTTAAGGCTGGTGACCCTGTAGAACTTATGCTTCCACCTGATGCTACACAACAAGATGTTGTTGATATGAGAGCTGCTCTTGGACTTGATAAATCTTTTATCGTACAGTATCAAAAGTTTTTACTAAATGTTTCAAAAGGTAACTTAGGAAACTCTTTTATATATGGTCAACCTGCACTTGATATAGTATTTGAGAGAATGCCTGCAACTATGGAACTTGCAGTTATTGCTATGATACTTTCTATCATTATAGGAATTCCATTAGGAATAATATCTTCCATAAAACCAAACTCTATAATGAGCAGGATTATCATGTTCTTCTCTTTAACAGGTATTTCCGTGCCTGTTTTTTGGACGGGAATGATACTCGTGCTTATATTCTCCGTTATTTTAGGCGTATTACCAAGCTCTGGTAGAGGAGAAGTTTATCTATTTACTAGTGCATTTACTTGGGATGGTATTAAACATCTTATTATGCCTGTTTTGACGCTTTCAGTATTTCAATTAGCATTAATTTTAAGATTAACTAGGACAGGGATGATGGAAGTTTTGATGCAGGACTACATAAAGTTAGCTGCGGCAAAAGGAGTACCTAGAAAAGTAATTGTTTATTACCATGCTTTGAAAAATACTCTTATACCCCTTATAACCATTATAGGTATACAGTTTGGACAACTTGTTGCTTTTACAATAGTAACAGAGACTATTTTTGCATGGCCTGGAACAGGAAAGCTTATAATTGATTCTATTCAAAATTTAGATAGACCTATTGTTGTTGCTTATTTACTTGTTATATCCTTTATTTTTGTTGCTATTAACTTTTTTGTTGATGTGCTTTATACATTTGTAGATCCAAGAGTGAGGGTATGATGAAATTATTTAAAAATGAGATATTAATAGAATATTTTGAAGATAAGTTAGCTGCTGTTGGTCTTGTGATTTTTACGATACTTGCTATTTTTGCAATAGCACCAGCTCTATTTTCATATCAAAATCCTTACGATTTAACACAACTATATTTAGAAAACAGTTTTCAAGCTCCAAATCCTAATTTTATTTTGGGAACAGATGAGCAAGGAAGAGATATATTCTCAGCAATAATGTATGGACTTAGAGTCTCTTTATATGTTGGCTTTGCTAGTACTATACTCTCTGTTATTATTGGATTTACTTTAGGATTGATTTCTGGCTATTATGGTGGTTGGGTTGATACTATCATTATGAGAATTGCCGATATCCAACTCTCTTTCCCTGCTATATTGATTGCCTTGATTATTATGGCTCTTTGGGGAGCTGGTGTTGGTAAGATAATTATAGCAATTACTATAGTAAATTGGGTCTATTATGCAAGAACAGCAAGAGGTGTAGTTTTAAGTGAAAAAGAGAAAGACTATGCACAATCTGCCAAAGCATTAGGTATGAGTAATTTTTCTATTATATTTAAAGAAATTATGCCAAATACAACGGCACCTATTATTGTTATAGCAACAGTACGAATAGCAGTTGCTATTATTCTTGAAGCAACGCTTAGTTTCTTGGGACTTGGTGTTCCAATAACTGAACCATCTCTAGGCTCTCTTATAGCAAATGGATATCAAGTACTTTTTAGTGGATACTGGTGGACTTCTGTTTTTCCAGGTATTGTATTGATGGTACTGATTATTTCTATAAACCTAATAGGTGATAGAACAAGAGATATAATGAATCCGAGGTTAAAAAGATAATGGCACTATTAGAAGTAAATAATTTAAATACGCATTTTTTTACAAGAGGTGGAGTTGTAAAAGCTGTTGATGGTATTAGCTTTTCTATTGAAGAAGGTGAGATACTTGGTATAGTTGGTGAGTCAGGTGCTGGAAAATCTATAACAGGATTTTCTATGCTAGGATTGATAGATAAACCAGGAAAAATTGTTGATGGTGAGATAATTTTTAATGGTGAAGATTTAGTAAAAAAGAGTGAAGAAGAACTTCAAAAGATAAGAGGAAATGAGATAGCAATGATATTTCAAGACCCTCAAACATCTTTAAATCCAGTTATCAATATAGGTGACCAGCTTATGGAAGCTATTCTTTATCATAATAAAAAAGCATCTAAAAAAGATGCTTATGATGCTAGTGTAGATATACTAAAGTTAGTTGGACTTCCTGCTGCTCAAAAGAGAATGAAAAGTTATCCTCATCAACTCTCCGGTGGAATGAAACAAAGAGTTGTAATTGCAATGGCACTTTTAAACAATCCTAGACTTTTGATAGCAGATGAGCCTACAACTGCACTTGATGTTACCATTCAAGCACAAATTTTATATCTCATGAAAAAACTTAGCTCAGATTTTGGTTCTTCTTTGATTTTGATTACGCACGATATAGCCGTAGTATCTCAACTGTGTGATAAAATTGCTGTTATGTATGCTGGAAGAATTATTGAATATGGTAAGAAAGAAGATATAATTTTCAACCCTAAACATCCATATACAAAAGGTTTGATTGAGTGTTTACCAAAACTTGATGATGATAAAGAGAGATTATATCAGATTCCAGGAATTATGCCATCACTTTTATCCTTACCAAAAGGGTGTTATTTTAAAGATAGGTGTGAGTATGCAGATAGTGAGTGTGATGTATATCCTGCTCAACAAGAGATAGATGGTAGGAGGATATTTTGTCACAAAGTGAAGTAAAACTTTTAGAAGTAAAAGATGTTGAGAAGATTTTTTCTGTTAAAGTTGGTACTTTTGAAAAGAAAAATTTACACGCCTTAAACAAAGTGAGTTTTGATATTTTTAAAGGTAAAACACTCTCCTTGGTGGGAGAAAGTGGCTGTGGAAAGACAACTATTGGTAAGGTGATACTGGGGCTTTATCAAGCAACAAATGGTACAGTAGAGTTTCAAGATAGAGATATAGCTCAATTAACACCATCTCAGAGGGGTTCAGTTCAAAAAGATGTTCAAATGATTTTTCAAGACCCTTACTCGTCCTTAAATCCTAGAAAAAAGATAAAAACTATTTTAGAGCAACCATTAAAGATTCATACAAAAATGAATAAAAAAGAGAGATTAGAAACTATGCTTTCTCTATGTGATGATGTGGGAATTGATCATACATATCTTGAACGTTATCCTCATCAATTTTCAGGTGGACAGAGACAACGAATAGCAATAGCAAGAGCTATGATATTAAAGCCAGAACTTATTTTAGCAGATGAGCCTATATCTGCTCTTGATGTATCTATTCAAGCTCAGATTTTAAATCTTATGATGGATTTAAAAGATAAATATAAAATGACTATGCTTTTTATAACACATGATATAAGTGTAGTAAAGCATTTGAGTGACTATGTTGCTGTTATGTATTTAGGTGAGATTGTTGAATATGCTTCAAAAAAAGAGTTATTTAAATCTCCTCAGCATCCTTATACAAAAATGCTTTTCACAACAGTACCTGATATACATACTCCGTTAATGACCGAAAGTGTTTTAAAAACAGGTGAAATACAAAGTCCTATTGATTTACCAGTAGGGTGTTTCTTCGCAAATAGATGTCTTTATAAAGATGAGTCTTGTGAAAAAGCTCATCCTGATTTGTTAGATATTGGAGAAGGACATCTTGCTAGATGTCCCAAGATAGGTTCATTTTAAAAGGAGAGGTTAACTCTCCTTTTAAGTTTTAGCAAGAATAAGTTGTTTTAAACTCAAATGCAGTTGGTCTTGCTTCGTCTGGCCAAACTTGAGTTTCAAATTTATAGTGTTGATAAGTATCTATAAAGTCGCTACTCATAACAGGCTTTAAGAACTCGTTATTTCTGATAAGTGACTCTAAAGAACCTCTAAGAGTATGAGGCATTTGCTCAATTCCTTTTTCTCTAATCTCTGCAAGAGGCATTTCAAATAAATCTTCATCCATTGGACCAACTGGCTCAGTTTTCTTGTTTATTCCATCAATTCCTGCTAAAAGAAGAGCTGCAAATGCAAGATAAGGACAAGCAGTAGAATCTGGAAATCTCATCTCAGCTCTTACAGATTTTTCACCAGCACCATAAGGGATACGACAACTAGCACTTCTATTTTGTGAAGAGTAAGTTAAAATTGATGGTGCTTCAAATCCTGGAATCAATCTTTTATATGAGTTAGTTGATGGGTTTGTAAACGCTGCAACTGTTCTAGCATTTGCTAAAACACCACCGATATAGTATCTAGCCATATCACTTAGGTTTGCATACTCTCCTTCTTTGTAGAACATGTTTTTACCATCTTTCCAGATAGACATATGAACGTGCATACCGTTACCATTGTCACCATAAAGTGGTTTAGGCATAAATGTAGCAGTTTTACCGTTTAGGTGTGCAACCATCTTAACAACATACTTATACTTTTGAACGTTATCTGCTGCTTCAACTAGCGTTCCAAACTTTACACCTATTTCACCTTGTGCTTGTGCAACTTCGTGGTGAACAACAAAAGTTTCAAGACCGATTTGCTCCATAACTTGAACCATCTCAGCTCTAAGATCCACCATACTATCAGTTGGTTGACATGGGAAGTAACCACCTTTTGTTCTAGGTCTGTGACCTGTGTTGAAGCCATCTGGATAAGTTGCATCATCGCTCCACTCTCCCTCTTCAGACTCCACTTTATAGAAAGAACAGTTGATATCATCTCTGATTTGAACATCATCAAATACAAAAAATTCATTTTCTGGTCCAAAATATGCAACATCACCAAGCCCAGTTTCACTTAAGTGATCTAGTGCTTTTTTAGCAATACTTCTTGGACACTTCTCATACATTTGACCCTTATAGATATCATAAACATCACAAAATACAATAATAGTAGAATCAGCAGTAAATGGGTCTAAAAATGCAGTTCCTGCTTCTGGCATAAGAATCATATCTGATTTATTGATTGGTTGCCATGCATCTACACTTGATCCATCAAAAGGGATACCGTTTTTAAAGCTATCAGTATCAATTGAATGCATAGTATATGTTAGATGATGCCACATACCTTTCATATCAGTAAAACGAAAATCTACAAACTCAACTTCATTCTCTTTACAATACTCAAAAAACTCTTCTACGCTGTTGACAAATTTGCCCATACGAACTCCTCATTTAATTTTGTTATATTTTAGCTAATTAAAGTAAAGAATATATTTAATTTGTGATTAAAAATTAATCATTATTCTCTCTTTTTTTATAAAAGTTGCACATTTTGTGTAACCATACTGTTTGGCAAGAGTGTGAATCTCTTTTTGTTTAAACCCTACTTGTTCTGGCTTATGAGCATCTGAGCCAAAGGTAATAGGTATATCATATTCACTTAGAAGTTCCATAATGCTATTACTTGGATAGGCTTCTTTTATAGGTTTTCTAAATCCAGCAGGATTTATTTCAACTACCATATCTGCTTTTTTTATCTCTTTTATTGCCTTTTTAGCTATGGTCTTTATCTCTTTATTTGGAAGGAAATTAAATACTTTTATAAGATCAATATGTCCTACTATTTGAAATAGTTTACTTTTTGCAAGAGCTTCAATAGCATCAAAATACTCTTGCCAAATTTTATCAATATCTTTGTGTTTGTACTCACCTATAAATTCAGGATTATCAAATCCCCATTTGTTTATAAAGTGAACAGAGCCTATAAGATAATCAACATTTGCTTTTAAAACTCTATCATCTATATGTTCTTTTAAAAAGTCAACTTCATAAGCCAATAGTACATGTATAAAATCTTTATATTTCTCTTTTATAGATAAGATTGTTTGTTCATATTTGTTCATTTGTTTAAAATTCATTCTATATTTTAAGTCAAAATCCATAGGTGCATGGTCACTAAAACCAAAATATTTTATTTTTTCTTTAATTGCAATTTTTACATATTCATCCGTACTACCAGTGGCATGATTGCATAAAATTGTATGATTATGTAAATCTACACTCATTTTTTTCCTTTTTAAAGTAAAATTATATGAAAACTAATATATAATATACCTAAATATATTTCTAGGAGACACTAATGACACAAGAAGAACTTGACGCATTGATGGCAGGCGGACTAGATGAAGAAGAGAGTAAAACTGAAGAAGTAGAAGATATGCCACAAGAAGATATATCTGAAATTGCTAATGAAGATATAGTAGAAGAAAAAAAAGATGATATTAAAGAGACTCATGAGTATAGAACTTCAGCAGATATGTCTTGGCCACCACCACCACCAACAGATGACCACAAGATGGTTTATCAGCTTGATGATGTTACAAAAGATTCGGAAGTAAAAGCTGGTGAAGTTTTTGATAAGCTTGAAGCAATCAATGAGTTTATGATGACTGCAGAAGAGAGTGCAAATGAAGTTCTTACTCTTATAGATTCAAATATTGAACTTTTTTCAACACTTTGTGAAAAATTTCCCAATGTTCAAGATTTTTGTAAAGCTTTAGAAGATAATAAAAGTATGAAAAGTAAAGTTGAAGGTTTAGTTCAAGCTGCTCAAGATACTGAAGATGAAGTTATGATGACTATGGATATTATGCAGTACCAAGATATACACCGTCAAAAGATAGAGAGAGTAATAAATGTAATGAGAGCACTATCAAGCTACATGAGTACTCTTTTTGAAGGTAAAATAGAAGACTCAAAGCGTGTTGGAAGTGCCGTTCATATTGAAGGTGATGAAAATACAGCAGATGTTGTAAGTAATGATGACATTGAAGCATTGATAGCAAATTTAGGAAAAAAATAATTGATAAAAACAGAACTATTATCCCCTGCTGGAAATTTTGAAAAACTAAAAATTGCATTAGCTTATGGAGCTGATGCAGTTTATGGGGGAGTTAGTCACTTCTCTTTGAGAATTCGTTCAGGAAAAGAGTTTACATATGAGAGTTTTGAAGAGGCGATAAAATATACTCATTCAAAAGGAAAAAAAATTTATGTTACGATAAATGGTTTCCCTTTTAATTCTCAAATTGAACTTTTAAAGAAACATATACAACGAGTAGCAGATATGAAACCAGATGCTTTTATAGTAGCAGCACCTGGAGTAATAAGACTTGCACGTCAAATTGCACCTCATATACCAATACATCTTTCAACTCAGGCAAATGTATTGAATTATCTTGATGCTGAAGTATTTTATGAGATGGGTGTAAAACGTATAGTAGCGGCTCGTGAAGTAAGCTTAAAAGACTTAATAGAGATTAAAAAAAGATTACCAGATTTAGAAATAGAGGCTTTTATACATGGGTCAATGTGTTTTGCATATAGTGGTCGTTGTCTTATAAGTTCAGTTCAGAGTGGACGAGTGTCAAATCGAGGAAGTTGTGCAAATGATTGTCGTTTTCCATACACAATGTATGCAAAAAATGAAGATACAGGAACACTTTTTAAGATAGAAGAAGATAATGCTGGAACACATATCATGAATGCAAAAGATTTAAATCTTTCTGCTCATGTTGATGAGATACTAAAAAGTGGAGTTATAAGTGCTTTGAAGATTGAGGGACGTACTAAAAGTAGCTATTATGTGGGAATTACATCTAAGACTTATAGAAGTGCAATAGATGATTTTTATGCAGGTAAGTTTGAAAAGCAAAAATATGTAGATGAATTAAATAGTACGAAAAATAGAGGTTTTAGTGATGGATATCTTGTAAGTCGTCCTTATGAAAAAAATGATACTCAAAACTTGGAACACTCTATTAGTGAGGGAACTCATCAAGTTGTTGCAGAAGTAACAGGAGATGGAAAAGGGGTTCTTTCAAAAGACAAATTGGAGCCAAATGTTGAGTACGAATTAATTTTACCAGATGAGAGCATAAACGAAGTAGATAATGAAATAGGAATAATAAAAAATATAAGTGGAAAGTGGAGTCTAGAGTTTAAAGAGCTTAAGACTGAAAAAGGAAAAATGTATGAAGCAATTCATAGTGGCAATACAAATGCCATTGTAACACCATGTAAATTGCCAGCATATACATTTTTAAGATTAAAAAACAGATAAGGGAAAAGATGAAATTTGTATCAATATTGATGGGCAGTAAGAGTGATTATGAGATTGTTTCAGAAGCAGCAAAGATACTTGAAAAATTTGGTGTAGCGCATGAACTTGTAATTGCATCAGCACATCGTAGCCCTGATAGAACACATAAGTATGTGAAAGAAGCAGAATTAAAAGGTGCAAAAGTTTTCATAGCAGCTGCAGGTATGGCAGCTCATCTTGCAGGTGTTGTAGCCTCATTGACAACAAAACCTGTTATAGGTGTTCCTATGAAAGGTGGTGCTATGGATGGTCTTGATGCAATGTTAAGTACTGTACAAATGCCTTCAGGTATGCCAGTTGCTACAGTAGCACTTGGGAAAGCAGGAGCTATGAATAGTGCATATTTAGCTATGCAAATATTAGCTATAGAAGATGAAGAATTACGTGCAAAACTTTTAGAAGATAGAATTTTAAAAGCAA
>CAZBPU010000034.1:0-16250 GCA_964493845.1 uncultured Sulfurospirillum sp. | reverse complement strand
ACATCTTTTCCTCTTCTATTTTCCTTACAAAACTCTACTATTTTACCATGAAATCTAGCATAAATAAGATTTAAAGGAATCTCTTTTTCATAAAGCTTATATATTTTATCAAGATTAGACTCAATACCACTTACTAACCACTCTTGAAGTTCACTATAGCTCTCAAACTCATATCCAAACTTTTGTACAAGTCTATTTGTATAACTATCGACTACCATAACTTCTTGTTTACAAGCATAACAAAGTATACTATCTCTACTCTCTTCACCTATACCTTTTTGTAAAATCAGCCAATCTTGACTCACATTTAAACAAAACAGTTCAAAATCTTCATAATCTTTTAAAATATTTTGACAAAGTTTTTTGAGATTTTTTGCTTTTGTATTATAAAAACCACTTGGTTTTATAAGAGTAGCAAGTTCTTTGACATCTATAGTTGCAATAGCTTCTAAATCTAGTAAGTTTTTCTCTCTTAGATTTGCCAAACTTTTTTCAACTTTTTCCCATTTTGTTTGTTGAGTAAGAACAGTTCCAACTATAACTTCAAAAGTGCCACTTTTAGGCCACCAAAAATCTTCTGTTTCTTCTTTTATATAACCTTGCTCTCTTAATGCTTTTAATAATTCAAAACTATCCATTTTTTACCTTTTTTCTTAAGTATGATAAAACAGTATCTATCACATCGTCATCATCTTTACTTCTTGATTTAAGATAGCTTTTTTGTTCATTTTTATCTTTTAATGTTATATTTTGTCCAAAATTTGAGATTGAAACTACGTCTGAGTGGGTTGCCAAAATCTTGATAGTTATAACATCTAAAAATTGTTTCGTATAAATATCAAGTTTTCCAAATCTATCTACCATCTCTTCTTCCATATCAAGAACATCTCTAACACTTTCACAACGACTTAAACGGCGATATAGTTCTAATCTAACTCTATCTTCACTTACACAATCACTACTTATAAAAGCATTTATAGAAAGCTTTATCTCTACCTCTTTTTTCTTTACAGGAGTGTTATTTAACAAAGTATTTATAGCATCTTCTAGCATCTTCAAATAGAGTGAATAACCTATATTTTTTATATGTCCACTTTGGGCTTCACCTATAAGGTTTCCACCACCTCGTATCTCTAAGTCATGGTATGCTAAAACTGAGCCACTTCCTAAAAATGAGTTAGCTTCAAGAGCTATGAGCCTTTTTTTAGCCTGCTCTGTCAGAGTTGATTTATCTTTTACCAAGAAGTAACAATACCCTTGACGTTTTCCTCGACCAACTCTTCCTCTCATTTGATGTAAATCTGCAATTCCAAAATTGTCACTTCCATCAATGATAATGGTATTTACATTAGGTATATGTATACCAGATTCTATGATAGAAGTTGAAAGAAGTAAGTCATACTCTTTATTTTCAAAAGCTATCATCTCTTTTTCTGTTACAGTTGCACTTATCTTTGAATGCAACACCAAAATTTTAAGATTAGGTAGGAGTTCTTGAAGCTCTTTTTTCTTGTTTTCTATACTTGCGATACGATTATGTACAAAAAATATCTGACCTCCACGTCTTAACTCTCTTGTAATAGCTTCTTTCAAAGACTTCTCTTCGTACTCTTTTACAAATGTGCGTATATCTTCTCTCTCATTTGGTGGGGTTAAGATTTGAGAATATTGTTTTATAGAACTTAATGCCATATTTAGACTTCTAGGAATTGGTGTTGCACTCATACTCAATATATGTACATCTTCTCTCATCTGTTTTAATTTTTCTTTCTGTTTTACACCAAATTTATGTTCTTCATCAAGAACTATCAAAGCTGGATTTTTAAGCTCAACACTTAAAAGAGAGTGCGTTCCTACACATATCTTTAATTCGCCACTTTTTAAATCAGCTAAAATCCTACTTTTTGCTTTAGTTGAAGTAAACCTATCAAGTTTTTCAACTCGTATACCATACTTATTAAACCTCTCATAGAGCGATTTAAAATGTTGAGAACTCAAGAGTGTAGTTGGAGCCAATAAAATACTTTGATAGCCATTTATAGCACTTAAAAACATAGCATTCATAGCAACTTCTGTTTTTCCAAATCCAACATCACCACTTAAAAGTCTATCCATCATCTTTGAGCTTTTTAAATCTGCAAAAATTTCATCTATAGATTTTTTCTGATCATCTGTATATTCAAACCCTGCATCTCTTTGAAAATCTCTTATTTTTGCTTGTTGATGTAAAGTTATAGCTTCTATCATCTCTCTTTTTGCTGCAACTGCTATGATTTCACTTGCTATTTCTAAAAGTTTTTCTCTTGTTTTTGCTTTTAGTTTAGAAAAACTCCCTTTTCCTAACTTATCTACAACTGCTAGATGACCGCCATCACTTATATATCTATCAATTACATCAAGATTTTCAACTGGTAAAAGAAGTCTATCGTCACCTTGATACTCAACTACAACAAAATCTCTAGTGCTACCCAATACTGTTGTATTTTGTAAACCTTTAAACAGGCCTACTCCATAATTTTCATGAACAACTAAATCACCAACTTTTAGCTCATCCAATATAATAGAAGCTTTTTTTCTTCTTCGTTTTTTTGACTGTTTATTTAAGGATATAATAAGTTCGTCATAACCGATAATATTAACTATAAGTTCACTCTGCTTAAAACCAAAACTTACATCAATCTCTTCTTGTCTTAAAAGTAGTTCACTTTTAGCTAATAGTGTTATCTTTTTATTTTTGTGAAAATTTAAAAATGTATTAGTTGCACTTATATCGAGAGATTTAAACTCTTTTGCAGTTGGAATTACCTGCAATGAGTTCAATTTTTTACTACCGTCTTTATCAAAAAATCCAAGCTCAGATATTTCATCTTCGAGTGAATGCATCAGTTTAATATTAAATTTTTCAAAATAGTCTGCACAAACATCTTTAAGTGCCCAAAGACCTAAAGAGTGTATATCTTTTACAAAACTATCACTCTGTATAAGCTCTATTTTTTCATTTAGTTCATCGAACTCTTCACCGCTAAGTGAAAACAGAGCAGGAACTATTTCAAACCCCTCTAACTCATCTTTTTTACTCTTTTGTGTTTCACACTCAAAATAACGAATACTCTCAATCTCATCATCAAAAAGAGATATTCTAATAGCAAGTTCAGAGTTGATTGGAAAAATATCTACAATATCTCCACGAAAAGAAATTTCTCCTTGAGATTCAACTACATCAACTATACTATATCCCCAGTTTAACATACTATATTTAAAATCTTTTAAATTTAATGTTTCACCAAATTCAATACTTTGAGTTTTAAAAAGATTTTTTGTAGGAAGGGGAGTTAAAAGTGTTCTTATAGGAGATATAAGCACCTTTTTTGTTGAATTGTCTTCATAATATTGTTTTAATGTAATAAGAAGTTGTTGTAATTCATCACTAAAGGAGAGTAAGTCATCACCAAAGCTAGCTCTTAAATCAGGTAGAGAATATGCTTTTTTCCCCATATATTCTACAACTTGAGATACTAAAAAAGCATCTTTTTCATTGGCAACACCAATTAAATCAGTATTGCCACCATTTTTAAAAAATTCATAAACAGCTGATTGCAATTTTAAACTACACCTTAGTAACTGGTTTAGTTGTCATTTTAGGAGCTTCATTATCTCTTTTTATTTTACTTTCACCCTCAAACTCTGCTTTAGCTTCTATCATAAGTTCTTTAGAAACAACTTTTCCAAGAAATTTTCCTCCAGCAAGAACTTCCACACCATCACAGTTTGCATTACCTTCAAATAACCCATTTACTATCAGGCGATTGGCAGTAATTGAGCCATTTATTTTTCCAGCTTTTCCTATGGTGACTATACTTTTAGAATGAACTTCACCAGTAACTTCTCCATCCACATGTAAACGAGAGGCACAATTGAAAATACCATCTATTTTAGCACCACTTGCTATTATTGTTGTTTCGCTAGATGCAGGTGATTCTGCATTTGTTTTATCAAAGATTGCCATGAAACTCTTTTCTCCTTTTTAAATATCTGTTCAAAATTGGAACTATTCCACTTTATAAAATTTAGTGGGTCTAAAGGTCTTGTTATAAACCTAACTTCATAATGAAGATGTGGGCCCGTAGACATCCCACTATTACCAGTATACGCAATAATATCACCTTTTTTTACAAAATCTCCAGATTTTACAGGAAACTTTTTACTTAAATGCCCATAACTTGTTTTAAAACCATAATTATGCTCTATTATAACCAAATTTCCAAAGCCACTACTTTTATGATAACCAGCATATTCAACAACACCATCAGCAGGAGCACGAACAGGTGTCATCCTTTTTGCTCTCAAATCAAGTCCACGATGAAACTCTTTTCGTTTCAATATCGGATGAATTCTCCAACCAAATTTCCCACTAAAACCAGAGAAAGGAACAACTTCCCCATTTGGTATATTATCAAAGAAAAGTTTTTGTTGTGCTGTTGTAAATTGTATCTTTTGAAGCCTGATATCAACTTCTTCTTCTAAAGATGGTGTTATCCCTACCAATGCTTCTATATCAGTAATTTTATCTTTTATAGAGTTTAACTCTTCATTTTTTTTATTTATTTTTTTAGTTAAAATTTTAGTTTTAAGATTTAAATCTTTTATTAGCTTATCATTACTCTGTTTTAAATCTTTTATTAGCTTATCATTACTCTGTTTTAAATCTTTTTGCTGTTTTATCATATTAGTTTTTTTAACTTCTAAACCAGTTACTTCATCCATCAAAAATGAGATCAAATAAGACCCTGTAACAATAATAAAAATTATAAAAAGTGTAAAATACAGCACAAATCGTTTAATTATCTGATGTAGCAAATAGTGTTTAGAACCATTTACATCAGATATAGTTATCGTAAACTTATTTCTTACTGACACTTTTTCATAAACCTTTCTACCACGGAAAAAGAGCCAAAAACTAGATACTCTTCACTCTTTCTTATTTTTTTAAAAACAGAAAATGGGATATTGTTAGATTTTAACACTTTCTCTAAATTAGATTGTGTTACTTTTCGAGTATCTTCAATTTTAAGTATATTAACCTCTTTTATAATTGGTTTTAATATTTCTAAAATTAACTCGTACTCTTTATCATTATAACTATTATAAACTAAAATAACTTTTTTTTCTCTAAAATGCTCTAATAAAACTGCTGCAGCCATAGGATTATGTCCAACATCTATAGTTACATTTGAAGATATTTTCTGACACCTACCATAAAGTTTTAATTTATCTAACAAACTTATATTTACCTCAAACCCTAAAAGTTGAAATGCACAAAATGCTGTAGAAAAATTATCTTTAAAAAAATATGGATAATTATTTTCTTTTATATAATCATTTAATTTATCATAAAATTCATCATCCAAATAACTCTCAGCTAAATAGAGATTACTATTTACTTCTTCAACTCTTTTGTGAGCTAACTCATAAACTTCTTTTTTATACTGTTTTGCTAAAACTAAATTTTCACTTACACTTCTTAATTTTGTAGTTGCTATTTCTTTTATAGTTGAACCCAAAAAGGACTGGTGGTCATATCCAATAGGTGTTACTATACTAAGCTGTTTTTCTAAAACATTAGTTGCATCAAATTCTCCACCAAGTCCTGCTTCAAGTACAATATAATCACATTTATTTGAAAAAATAGATAACGCTAAAAGTGTAGTATATTCAAAATATGAGAGTGCTTTTATATCTTCTTTTTCAAGTAATTTTAGTAGTTTTTCATGATTGCTTTCTAAAATATCATCATCTATATCTTTGCCATCTAGCCAAATACGTTCATTAAACTTTGTAATATGAGGAGAACTATAATGTCCTACATGAAATCCCTTTAGATGTAACATATGAGCTAAAGCACGCCCTGTTGAACCTTTTCCGTTTGTACCTACAATATGTATTACTATAGGCAATTTAAATTGATGTTTAACCTTTTTATATATATTTGGAAATCTATCATAATCAATTTTATCATAATAGAGAGGCTTACTCTTTAAAAACTCTTCTAAGATCATTTAGACTTTGGCATTACCTGATTTCTACCACTCTCTTTTGCACGATATAACATTTTATCTGCACTAGTAACAGTATCTTTATCTGAACCACATTTTGAACGTTGTGCTACACCACAGCTTATCTTAACATCAATACGCTCATTTTTATATACAAATTTATAATTTTCTATTATTTTTCTTATTTTTTCTGCAAAAAGCACACCATGTTCTAAGTCTGTATTTGGAAGTATTGTTAAAAATTCTTCACCTCCGTATCTACCTACAAAATCCACCTCTCTTAAATATCTTCTTAAAATCTTACCAAGAGTTGAAAGTATAACATCTCCTGCATCATGACCATATGTATCATTTACAACTTTAAAATGATCTATATCTAAGAAACAAAGCGTATAATCAATTTTATATCTTTTGTATGCTTCTTCTACTCTTTTTATCTCATTATTTAACGCACGCTTAGTTGCTACATTTGTTAAAAAATCTTCTTTACTCTCTTTTTTTGCAACTACTAAAGCATTTTCTAATTTTTTAACTCTAGTATGAAGTTTCGTTATTGTCTTTTGATTTTCTGTCATCTTAAGACTTAACCCTTCTGTTTCAGATTCTAAAGATGTTGCAATATGAAGAAGTTTTTCTTGTACAGCTTCAAAACTATCTTTTTTTATATTTAAACTTGTTAAATCTTTTTTGATACCTCTTACTTGGTCACCGCTTATATTACTAGTATCAATTAAATCAAATATTTTTTTATTGATATCATTTAGTATTTTATCTAATGTAGATATTTTATTATTTACCTCTTCTTTATCAAGTTCAATTCTTTTTTTGATAAAGTGTTTAATCTCCTCTTGCATTGCAGTAGAGGCAAGTGACTCAGGAGAATTTCTAAGCTCATAACTAATAGTTGCCAAATCATCATTCATACTAGAAGCTATGGAAGGTGTTAGTGTTGCTACTATTAAAGGAGCTACTGTTTTATATATCTCACTATCATCATCTTTACTTAAAATTTTGATTATATCGTTAACCATCTTTTCAACATCTTCTTTATTTATCTTGCCATACTTATCAAGTTTTTTCAAAAATGTATCATCATAACTAGAAATAAAATCGAACCACTTATCTTTTATAGTCTCTATTGATTTTAAGTCTTGTTTCATATCCAATCTATCTAAAGATGCATTTGCTAAAGTAGTTGCTTTTTTATTATGTAAAAGAGATAAAGCTTGTAGTGTACGTTTT
Source organism: uncultured Sulfurospirillum sp. (assembly GCA_964493845.1). GTDB lineage: Bacteria > Campylobacterota > Campylobacteria > Campylobacterales > Sulfurospirillaceae > Sulfurospirillum_A. Next base: position 8,955 of record CAZBPU010000034.1, on the reverse strand, counting down.
GAAAGAAGCACTAGTGAAGTTATTAACTGCTCACTCTGCTCAGAATTACTTCTATTTAATCTAGATACAAAAAAAGCAAGTAGTTGATCAAGGGTAGATACTTTTATTCTTTTAGCTTCTGCTGCTAAATTTACATCTAACTTTTTTATATATTTTGTTACTTTTTGGCAATCTTCAACTACAACACCTTTTTTCTTTGCAACTTGACAAAATATATCATTATAATTATCTGGTGTAAATGTTAAATGCTCAGCTCTTAATTTTTCAAAACTCTCTTTAATAATTTCATTTATTGTACTTGCCATCTTACATACCTTTAATAGCTATTTTTGATACAAATTCATTTAAAGCATCTAATGATGCTAATTTAATAGCCTCAAATCTTTTTGTATCAGAGATAACACTATTCGTAGTACCATCATCATTTTCAGCAATAGGAAAATCGTACTCACCAGTAGTTGAAAAACTTTCACTTTTCCCATCTCTTGTTGTATATTTTATCTTTAGTGATACTTTTGTTTTATATGAAACAACATAACCTTGTGCATTATAAAGAATAGGAGAAAAAGATATTGAACCTATTTTAACAAATAATTCACTATCTGCTTTTTCACTTGAACTAAGTTTTCCACCAAGTCTTGTTATAACAGATTCATTGACTGCATCTTTTATCAAAACACTATTTTTTGGATCTTTTCTACTGATAGAAACATCTACATGAATATACCGACCTAATACTTTTTTCGTATAATATGTTGTTGATTTATACCCACAACCTGTTATAAAAAACAGTATTATTAAAAACCCAAAAAATTTAATCATCTATTTTACCACCAAGTTTACTAGTTTATTTGGAACATAAATCTCTTTTATTATACTCTTTTCTTCTAGCCATTTACTAGCTCTCTCTTTAGCTAATGCTAAAATATTATCTTTTGAAGTATCTTTTGCTACTTCTATTTCAGATCTTCTTTTACCGTTTATTGTTATCGGTAAAATCATAGTTGAACTTTCAAAAACCTCTTCTAAAATATCTAATTTTTTAAAATTCTTTAGTCCAAAAAGAGTTTCACTAAGTTCCCAACAAGCATGAGGAATGATAGGCTCAAGTACATTTGCTAAAACGAAGTAGCCTTCTGTCCAAACATCTTTATTATCTTGTACACCTAAAGCATTAAGTGCTTCCATGCAAGCTGCAATCAAAGTGTTAAAAGCATAACCTTCATCAAAAATATCATTTGATTTTTTTAATGCTTCATATACTTTTTTTCTTGCTAATTGTGACTCTTTTGATAAACTTTTATGCTCTATCTTTGGTAAATTTTCACACTTTGTCGCATTTACGCTTCTATCTGTAAACTTTTTTATAAACTTATATGCACCTTCAACAGCACTATCATTCCACTCTAGCTCTTTTTGAGGAGGTGCAGCAAAAAGTATAAAAAGTCTTGCTGTGTCTGCCCCATATTGCTGTACAATTGCATCTGGATCTACTGTATTACCTTTTGACTTACTCATCTTTGCACCATCTTTTAAAACCATACCTTGAGTAAGTAAGTTTTCAAATGGCTCATCAGATGAACTATATCCCATATCTCTTAAAACTTTTGTAAAAAATCTTGAATATAAAAGATGAAGTATAGCGTGTTCAATTCCACCAACATACTGGTCTACGTTCATCCAATAGTCACTACTTTTTTTATCAAATATTTTTTCTTCCCACATAGATTTATCAGTTGTATAACGCATAAAATACCAACTTGATTGAAAGAAAGTATCCATAGTATCAGTTTCACGAACTGCGTCACCTTTACATGTAGGACATTTTGTATGTTTCCAAGTTGGATGAGAATCAAGAGGATTTCCCTCTCCATTTATCTCTACGTCTTCAGGAAGTGCCACTGGTAAATTTTCAATAGCCTCTGGAACTAATCCACACTTTTTACAGTGAATCATAGGAATTGGAGCTCCCCAATATCTCTGACGACTAATTCCCCAGTCTCTTAATTTAAAATTGATTACTTTTTTTCCAAGTCCATTTTGCTCAAAATCATAAATTATTGATTTTTGTGCTTTTTTTGATGCCATTCCTGTATATTTATCTGAATCTACAAGCTTTCCATACTCTGTAGTTGCTTTAGTTCCATCAAAACTATTTTTTTCATTTTCGATACTTTGAACTATTGGTAAGTTATATTTACAAGCAAACTCAAAATCTCTCTCATCATGAGCAGGAACAGCCATAACAGCACCTCCACCATACTCAATCAAAACAAAATTTGCAACCCATATAGGTATTTTTTTGCCTGTTAGTGGGTGAAGTACATCTATGTCAAGACTTAAGCCCTCTTTCTCATTTTGAGCACGTTCTCGTGAGCCAACTGCTTGCATCTGTCTGATTTTTGCTATTTTTTCTTCACTAATAAGCTTTTTATCACAAAGATATTTTACGATGGCATGTTCAGGAGCAAGTGCTGTATAAGTTACTCCATAAATAGTATCAGCTCTTGTTGTAAAAACTCTGTATTTATCAAATTTATTATCTAGTTTTTCTTTTGACTCATCACTAAGTATAAAATCAAATTCAAGTCCTTCGCTTCTTCCTATCCAGTTTTCTTGCATAGTCAAAACTTGTTTTGGCCACCCTTTTTCAAGTTTTTTACAATCATCAAGTAATTCTTGTGCGTAATCTGTGATTTTTAGGTAATACCCTGGCATTTCTCGCTGTTCAACTTCGTTATTACATCTCCAACAACAACCCTCTTCTACCTGCTCATTTGCTAAAACAGTATGACAAGTTTCACACCAGTTTAGAGTTGAGCTTTTTTGATAAACTAAACCTTTTTTAAACATCTCAATAAAAATATGCTGTTCATGCTTAGTATAAAGTTCATCACTTGTAGCAAACTCTCTAGTTTTTGAAAAAGAGAGACCAAGAGAATTTAGCTCTTTTTTCATATAATCTATATTTTCATAAGTCCATTTTTTAGGATGTGTACCATTTTTTATAGCTGCATTTTCTGCTGGCATACCAAAACTATCCCATCCAATAGGATGAAGTACATTAAAATCTTGTTTTCTAAAATTACGAGCTATTGCGTCACCTATAGTATAGTTTCTTACATGCCCCATATGTATACGTCCACTAGGATACGGAAACATACTTAATATATATTTTTTCTCTTTTGTAAAGTCATTTGATGGTTCAAATGAACTATTTTTATTCCAATAATCTTGCCATTTTTTTTCTATTTTATTTGGATTATAATCCATTGTTACTTATCCTATAAATTAAAATTCTTCTTGTGTTTTAAGTGCTTCTATCAACACTAATGCTAATGAGAACATATTTGCTACAATTGCACCAATAGCCAATGAAATAGCCATAGTAACATTGCCTGAAAGTTGCATAAACAAAAATGCAGGTATCAAGTGCAAATCTGCAACCAAAGAACTTGCAAAAAGTTCTGCTGAAAGTATATTTTTTACACCAATTTTAAGAAGTGTAGAAATCAAGTTAATACTAGCTGCAATAAAAAGTGCAACTTCATTTTGCTCATATAAAAATCCAACTGTAGTAGTCAAACTCATCAAAGCAAAGAAAATATATATTACTTTCCCCCAATCCATTTTACGTCCCCTTTTTACTGAACAAGTCCAGCAAAAATTCCTCGCGACTGAAGCACGAAGTTAACTTCTGTAAGTATCATTTTTACTGTCCTGTTATTTTTAATTACTAAGCGAAAGTTTATACTTTCATGGAACATTTGCAACCGAAGGGTCACAATCTTTGATTGTGGGGTACCCACGGTGAAACCGTTCTATGAAAGTATAAACTGTAGCGTCTTGGAACCAAATAAGCTTTACATGTAAAACTATCTACATGTAAAGCTTTGCCTTGTTATAAAAATTAAACAATACCTTGTTCGTATTGTGCTCTCATTTTATCTTTTTCTATTCTTCTTTTTTCTTTAATTGCTTCTTTTGATTTATAATCTTCTACGCTAAATTTTAACCATTTTAACATTGGAGATGCAACAAAGATTGAACTGTATGTTCCTACTATTATACCAACTAAAAGAGTCAATCCAAAACCATGTATAATCTCTCCACCAAACATCCATAGTGTTAGTATAACAAAAAATGTCGTAAGTGAAGTTAACAACGTACGAGAAAGAGTTTTTGAAATAGAGAAGTTAATGATTTCAAACAGGTCAAACGTCTTAGACTTCTTAACCTCTTCTCTAATCCTATCAAAAACAATAATAGTATCATTTAAAGAGTATCCAAGAAGGGTCAATAAAGCTGCTAAAATATCTAAATTTACATCTACTTTAAAAAATACAATAGCACCCATAGTTATAGAGATATCATGGATTAGAGCCAAAATAGATGCTAATGCAAATCTCCACTCAAATCTAATCGTAATATATATCAAAATAGCAAGGATTGAAACAACCATAGCCATGATTCCCTTCTCTCGAAGTTCTCCACCAACTTTTGGTCCTACTATGTCAACTCTTCTTACTTCAAAATTACCAGTTCCTTTAAGTAGTTCACCTATTTTGTCACCTAAGTCTTCTTGAACAGAATCACTACTACTCATAAATCTTATAACAACTTCATTTGGACTTCCAAATTCAGTAATAGAAGCTTTTGCAAACATTTTATCAACTGAAATCTGCTCTCTCATTTTTTTGATTGGAGCAGGTCCTTCATACTTAACTTGAACTATAGTACCACCTGCAAAATCGATACCATAGTTTAAACCTTTAGTACCTAACATTACATACGATGCCATTATTAGAATAAAAGAAAGAATTATAAAAGGTATGCTTTTACCCATAAAATCATATATTTTATCTTTTGAAAATATTTGCATTATTTTGTACTCCCTTTTATACCAAACCATAAACTAAGGTTTTTACTCTTTTCAATACGAGGCATAAAGTACTGATAAATTCCATGTGTCCCTAAAATTGCTGTTAGCATTGAAGCTAAAATACCTATACTCATAGTAACTGCAAATCCTTTTATAGGACCTGTTCCATAAGCATAAAGAACAACAGCGGCAAGAAGTGTAGTTATGTTTGCATCAAGTATTGCACTCATTGCATTATCATAGCCTTTTTCTACTGCGCGAGATATTGAACTTCCTTGACGGAAAAGTTCACGTATACGCTCGTTGATAATAACATTGGCATCAACGGCCATACCAACGGTCAGGACAATTCCCGCCATACCTGGTAATGTAAGTGTAGCACCAAAAAGTGCCATTACTGCAATAACAATAAAAAGGTTTACAATCAATGCTGTATTTGCAATAACTCCGGCAAGTCCATAATAAACAACCATAAAAACAATAACAAGTATAAAACCAAGAGCAAGTGCCATCATACTAGCTTTGATACTATCAGCACCCAAACTAGGACCTACACTTCTCTTTTCAAGTAGCTTAACTGGAGCCAAAAGTGCACCACTTCTAAGAGCAATAGCAACATCACTAGCTTCTTCAATGCTAAATCCTCCACTTATTTGTCCACTTCCTCCACCAATTCTTTCACGAATAACTGGAGCAGAGTAAACCTTGTTATCAAGAACAATAGCAAGATGTGCACCTACATTTTTACCTGTAAAGTCAGCAAATATTTTTGCACCCTCTGAGTTAAGTGAAAAGTTAATAACTGGCTGATTCATCTGGTCAAATCCAACTTTTGCATCTGTAAGCATACTACCATCTAAAATAGGCACTTCTTTTAAAACATGTCTCTGTTTTGGATTTCTTGCATCTTGAAGTATAACATCACCATATTCAGAAGCCTCTTCATCACTCATATCATAAGCTCTATCACTTCTAAGCTCATCAACTGTCATCATTTGAAGATGTGCAGCTTTTGCTATAAGTTCTCGTGCTCTTTGTTCATCTGCACCTGTTTTGATACCAGGAAGCTCTACTAGAATTTTATCTTCACCTTGTTTTGCAACATTTGGTTCAGAAAGACCAAACTGGTCAAGTCTATTTCTAATAGTCTCTACAGCTTGATTGATAGCATACTTTTTTGTAGCCTCTTTTTCTAGTGCATTCAAAGATAAATTGTAATTAAGCCCATCTTTTTTCAAAATCATACCTGGGATTTTATTTATCATCTCATCAAGATTCTTCTCTTCATCTGGGTCAACCAAAGTCAAAGTTACACTCTCACCTTTTATTTTTAAACTGTCAATTATTATATCATTATCATCTGTGAAAAATTTAACACTTGATGCTATTGATTTGATTTTTGATTTTATCGCTTCGTCTGTTTTTACACCTAAAAGCATATAAAGACCCCCTTGGAGATCAAGTCCAAGGGAAATCTTAGCGCCTTTTTCGGTTTGTAGAAATGTCGGCATAGACAGCCCTACTCCAAAAACAATCGCAAGGAAGAAAATCACCAATCGGTAATTTAATCCACCTTTACTCATCAGCACTCTTTTCGAATTTTTTAGCTATATACTCTTTTGAGAGTTTTACAACTACGTCATCATTAAGTTTAACTTTGATAAAATCTTCTTCAGGTTTAACAACCTCACAGATCAAACCACCGTTTGTAATAATTTTGTCGCCTTTTTTTAAAGCGCCAGTCATCTCCTTGTGTTGCTTAGCCTGCTTTTGTTGCGGTCTAATAACCAAGAAATAAAAAATCGCAAAAAGAACGATTAATGGAAGTAAAGAAGCAAATATATCTGAGCCACCTTGCATACGAATCCTTTGATAAAAAATTTTCAAGGAATTATTTTAGCACTTTTATTATAATAAAAGGCTTTTTTATAGCACTTAGTATCAGTTTATTTATTTATATGCAATATTTTTCTCTACATGTAAAAGTTTTAGACACTTTTTTTGCCATTATTGGCTTTTATGGACTTCTTACCTGTGATAAAAAAACATTTACTTGGGTTGGTTTTTTTATAGGGATTTTTTGGTTTTATTGGATTGGTTTTGGTTTTAAGTATTATGATTTAGCATATCTTATCCCTTTAGTTGTTATTGGCTTTGGTCTGATTTATGGATTCTTTTTTTGGATTATAAGCAAACTCAGTTTAACACTTGAAATTCGTGCTCTTTTTCTATATCTACTTATTTTCTTTGAGCCTTTTGGATTTAACTGGTTTAAACCTGAACTAATTTTTATAAATTCATATTTTTCAACAGATATTTATTTGTATGGGCTTTTTTTAATCTCTTTAGTTTTTATCATAAGAGCTAAAAAATGGTGGAAGATAATTGGAATTTTTGCTTTAATCACTCTCATATTTGTAAATAAACCAGCGCATTTCAAACTACCAAAACTAAATATTGCAATCCCAATTACCAACTTAAATCAAGCAAAAAAATGGAAAAAAGAGTATAAAAATGAGATAATAAAAAACAACTTTTTTCTTATAAACAGAGCTATAGAAGCAAAAAAAGACCTTATTATCCTACATGAAAGTGCATTTCCACTCTACTTAAACCTAGACAGTAAAGTTTTAAACAGACTAAAAAAACTTTCATACAGTATCACCATAGTTACAGGTGGTTTACATGTAAAAAACAACCTTGTATACAACTCTTCATACCTATTTAAAAACGGTGAATTTACAATAGCAGATAAAGTAGTATTGGTTCCTTTTGGAGAAAAAATCCCTCTTCCAAAATGGGCAGTTGATATCATAAACAATATCTTTTTTAATGGAGCAGACGATTATGTAAGTGCAAAAGAGCCATTTGACTTTAATATAGATGGATATATATTTAGAAATGCTATTTGTTATGAAGCAACAACTGACAAACTATACAAAAATAACCCAAAACAGATGATAGCTATAAGTAACAATGCTTGGTTTACTCCATCAATAGAGCCAACTCTTCAAAGATTACTTCTAAAACTACATGCAAAAAAATACAACACTGTTATATATCATAGTGCAAATAGTGGTATAAGTGGTATAATCACACCATAATTTATCTCTAATCTAAACTCATCTTATAAACCCACTTTTGTAGTTTTACCATATCTTGATAGACTTTAAAAAGTCTGTCAACTATGACTTCACTAAAAAATACATCGTCTATCTTGTACTCTATATACGCAAACATTGAAGCATATTTTGTAAGATAGATATACTCTTCATCTTTATCAAACTCAGCTGGAACTCTTTTGTACTTTGGCTCCGGAAGAGAGTAACCTTTTTGTCTTAACTCTTCAAGGATTACATGTAAAGATTCTCTATGCTTTTTATGTTTTATATATGCTCTATAAGTTTTTAAAAGAGGTGGTTTAAAAGCTCTTATACCAGTTGCTACAAAATAGCTCTCTTTATTATAATGCATGTAAAAACTACTGCTTTGCATACGGTGAGCTTGTCCTTGCCAAAAAAGAAGTCCTATTTTGCTTTTCATAGGTGTTTTATCTTTACTAAATCTTACATCGCGGTAGATTCTAAAGAGTGAGCCTGAAACTTTTGGTTTATAGTGTATGGTAGGAACGAGAATTTGAAGAGTTTCGCCCATCTCTTGGATAAAGTTTGTGTTTGGGAGAAGTATTTGTTTCTCCCAAGTTGTTCGGTTATTTTCAAACCAAGCTTTAGAATTGTTAAGTTCAAGTTTTTTTAAAAACTCAATTCCTTCCTTACTAAAACCGTTAAATTGCATATCTACTTTTTAAGTGCTTCAAAAATCTCTAAAGAATCAAGCTTTTCCCAAGGATAATCAGCTTGTCCAACTTGTCCACGTGCAGCAACATCAGCATAAAGAAAAGTATCTTTACTTGGCTTATCAAGACTAAATTTTTCTGTTATCCATTTTGGTGTTAAGCTAAAAGTATCTAAAACAAATTTTGAAAGTGTATCATCATCTACACTTGTAAATGTACCAAAAGTATCTACACTAATAGAAACTGGTTTTGCAACACCAATAGCATAAGAGAGTTG
>CAZBPU010000033.1:0-16264 GCA_964493845.1 uncultured Sulfurospirillum sp. | reverse complement strand
AAGCCCTCATTCTCTCAGCCAATCTCTTAGCTCTAGCAGGAGTCTGTCTAGCCCAGCGACTATCTAACATCTCTTTACTAGCCTCTTCAAAATCTGCACTTTTCAAAGCACTCCACATACGCTTAAATTTTAATAAACCACCCACACCCAACTGATAAGCCATCTCATAGAGAACTTCCTGCTTATCATTATTAAGATTTACCACAAAAATCTTTTCTTTTTGAAGATGCTTTATCTTTTTGTTAAGTCTATGTTTTAATATCAATTCAGCCTCATCTTGATCAAGAGGCATCTTTGTTCCAAAGCCGATAGTATCAAAACCTAAGCTATCCTGATAAACCTCACTTCTGAAACCCTCGTTTTCTTTTATGTTGTTTAATAAGTTCATTAATCATCTCCTTTTTTTATAAATGCAAAAATCTCATCTAATTTATCTGTTATATGCTTCATTTCTGATGCAAATATCTTTTCTATATGTTCAAGTTCTCCGTTTATAGCGACACTATCTAAATATTTCTCTTGTAGATAGCTGAGAGAGACATAGGATAACTGTAGATCTTTACTAAAAGAAATCTCTTTACGTTCTAAGTCTGCAATTCGTGTAACAGCTAACCCTGTTAGTATTTTTAACTCTGCTAATTTAAAATGGTCTAAATACATTTTCCCAAATATTCCAAGTACCACTATAACTATTCCTATAAATTCTGTTGTTAAATCTATCTGCATATATCAATCCTTTATGCTGTTTTGAAAAATAATTTTTCAATTTCACGATGCTCATTCCAAGCCTTTTGACCGCCAATTTTTAATCCTATTCGGACACTTTTTCCTCTGAAATAAGACACTCCTAGAGAGTGCATAGCATCTTCTAATATATCATCACTTTCATCTCTTGTAAACAAACCCATCTGATAAAGATAATCGTGTAAAATGTAGCCAAACATTGCCTTACCATCTTTAGGAAAAATGGGCTGTAACATAATTGGTATACTCCCAAGGTCTGTTATAAAACCTTTAGGAACTACTATTTTATACTGCTTTGTTTCAAAAGTAATGGGAGATAGAGTTGTTCTCTTTTCTCCATCTATATTTACTTTTAGATTTATGTATTTTTCTTCAAACATAGCTATTTGATTGACCCAGCTAATATAAATAAATCATCTAATTCATCTTTTGAAATTCCCAACGCTGTTGTTAGTTCGATTAAACTATTCCAATTTCTACTAACTTTTGTTGCATATTCCCACTCAATTTTTAAAGCTTCATCTGTTCCGTTTTCAATAGCATCTTTTACAGTATCTAATAATCCAATTTGCAATAAAGCTAATCGGCATTGTCTAGCTGTTACTGATTTAGGCATAGTTGCATTTCTTATGTACGAATTTACTCTATCTACAACTTCTAAAGCAACATAAGGTCTTACCTCTTCCACAATTTCTGCTATAAAAGGCGTAAGCTCTAAACCTTGTTCATCATAAGTAGCTTCTACTGCTTCACTTATAACTCTTGTTTCATTTTTATACTCTTCAAAAGTTAAAAAGTTTTCATCATCACTCATCTCTCTTGTTGTAGGAAATAATAACTCATACTCATCATTCAACACTTTTAAAAACTCTGTTTTATCTTCTACTAGATACATCTCTGTAAGCAGTGCTTTCGCACCACTTATCTTATTTTTACTAAGAGCTAGTTTTATTTTTTCTAATTTAGTCATTACTTTATCCTTATCCTTGTTTTAGTAGATTAAGAGGTGTACTTGCTACTACTGTTCTAGCTGTGTTCCCGTTCAAATCTGTAATAATTCCATTTGTAAGTTGCTCGAACTCGTTGTCATCTCCATTTATAGGGGTTTCCCAAGTATCCTCATCTGATATTGTAATCTTAGTTGCTAATGCTCTATACAACAATTTTGAGTCTTGCTCCTGATATACGGTATCTACATCTAAATCATCTGTAACATCATCTTCAAATTGGCTTACACCATCCCAACCTGTCGATAACTCTTCTAATATCCATTGTGCATAAAGTTCTCCAACACTATCACTAGCTATTGTTAGAAATGCTTTAGATGCTTTGTCTCCCGTATTATCTAGTGCAATAGTGTTATGTGTAGGACTCGTAACTATTACGCCATCTTTATTTAAAACAGTATCGCCTATTACATTTATTTTAGGATTATCTGTACCTGTGCCTACTCCAATTAGTCCTATGATATTATTTCCAAGTTCAACATCGTGGCTGTTACTAGCGATATACTTCTCTAATACATAATCAACTTGTTTAGGGTCTTGTATTGTAGCTACTGGGATTGAAGCTGTGTAGTTTTCAATACCTGTGTGAGTACCTACAGGAAAAGCATGTCCACTATTCCTTAAATTGTTGATACTATCTATAAATGGAATACCACCAGTCCAGACACCATTGTCAATATTATATGGGGATTCATGAACAGTGATTACCTTTCTTGAGTATTTAATTACCTTGTCGCCTACTGTCAAGTCCTCCCCAGAACTTGAGACTAAAAGTGGATTAATCCCAACAACAGTAGAACCACTAGCTAACTTATCTTTTAAAATCTGTGGATAGCCTGTATGTATCTCTTCATAGTCAGCATTACCACTTACTGCATCATCTACATTCACACCATCATTCAACGCTTTATACATTAACTTTTCAGTATCATTCCATACTTTAGCATCTGCATCTACTGTACCATCATCACCTTGTGTTGCATCGGCATCTGAATTATTATAGTCATTTGGTCTTCCTATTAGGTCGGTTACAAACTGCTCTTTTGTTTGAGTGATTGGCAGATAAATTAATGTACCATCTTCTATATACTCGTGTTGTTGTTTATAGGGTTCAGTAGGTAGTCTAGTTAATCCTAAAGTATCACAAACTCCACCCTTACCACTTACTCCATCATTAAACACTTTACTAGCTGTATCGTGTAAGTTTGTTTTAGTTGAAGAATATCGCATATCTAGCCATTGTGATTCGTATATGATGTCGAAGAATTTACCTTGTGGGTGACCACTTTTTGTAGAATCCCTTACTGCTCCATCATACCTTATATTATTTGTCGCAGAATCATTGAAACAATCACTTACACTTTCTTTAGGCATATCATTGTTTGCATTATCTGAATACCAAGTAAATGCCCAAGCATATTCCTCAGTATTTCTCCACGTAGCACACCCATATTTACTGAGCATAGGATGATATGCACCTTTATTTAAAGTCTGAAATCTACCAATAGGAGTTATAACATCACCACCTTTAGAAAACAAACCTCTACCTAAAGAACTAAATCCATTATTAGTTAAAGTTTCAGTTGTACTTTCTTTAGCAAAAGCATCGGTCATTAGTATTTCTTGTGTGTACGTACCATCTTGTTTTAGACCTACAAAGATTTGATTAGAGATATATGATTGAGCTTTGAATTTACTTGATGCTAGACTATATCCATTATCTGTATCTTCTGTAGCTTTGTAGATGTCATCTGCTAATTGTATTGAGATGTTATTGATAGTACAATTAGCCTCTGGGTTGCCACTAGGATTTATTGAAATGCTATTGCTATCTGTTATAGGAGTAAAAAGTACAGTATACTCACCAGTAGTTGTAGTTATATCTACACTTAGGTCAGCATTGATATATGCACTTACTTGGTGTGACAATGACAACACATTTACCTTTACAACATACGTCACTCCTGCTTTTAAAGTTACTAAGGTTTTATTTATATTTCCCCAAGAGTCACCATCTCTATCAACATAAATAGCCTTTTTAGCACTATCATACGACAAATCTCCAGTACCACTCCATCCACTTATGCCATTATCAAAAGTACCATTAGTAACCAACTCTTCCTTATCAACAACTACATAATCCCCTCGCTTAACTCTACCATCAACAACTAATCCTGTACTAACTTCAGAAGTAACTTGTATATCTTCATCAATATCATCATCTACGCCGTCGTTAGTGATTTTAGTAGCCTTAACTTTATATCCATCATCATTTACTGGTAATGTAAATGTTAATGTTTCGGCATCAGTACCATCTACTGTTTGAGTTCTAACTACTGCATCGCTATCACTTTTATTTAATACCTCTATTTTGATACCATTAGTTGTAGGATTAACTCTACATTTAATTCTAGTGTTTGCTGTTTGAGCTGATATATTATCTAACACTCCTATCTGTGCATCTACTGCTACTCTGTTACCACTGATAGAACCTGTACTGATAGGGTCAAATCCTACTACTTTTACATTTGGAATAAATGAGTTATCTCCCATTCCATTAAAACCATCTCTATTATTAGTTGTGTTTAGGTCTATTGTAGATATTTCACGAACTGAGATGTTGTCGAAAGAGACCGCAGTGTTTGTAGTGTTGTGACCTCTTAATCCAACCATTATAGAAGTCTCATTATCTCCTAACCTAAAGATATATTTACATAGTCCAAACACACTTTGCTGATTAGCAAAATATTCTGCCTTTGTGTAATTATACACTGAGTATAAACCAGAATCAATATCGTTTACATTTAGTTCAAGATGGTAAGTCCCTTTAGCAAGTCCAGTAAGCTCAAATTTAGTAAATTGGTAGCTGTCATTATTCAGTATTTTTAATTGGTTATTTTCTATTGAGATATTACTATCTGATGCATACCCATCAACAGTACCATCTCCGTTATCATAACCAACTTCTCCATCAGCCACTGTTTCAAAAGTACCATTAACAACCAACTCTTCACCCAATGTACCAACTACTTTACCATCTACAATATATGAGTCATTCATATTAGCAACACTAAGTATATTGCTAGTTGATGTTTCAAATCTCATATCTTGCTTTTCGTGTATGTAACCATTGAAAGGGTGCGTAGCTAATAGATTTTCTTTTGTTATCAAATCCGATGCGACTTTATTGTAGGAAACTTCATTATCCCAAGGTGCTGCTGATTCTGCTCTTAGTGCCGATGCCGATGCTTTTAATGCTGCTGTTTCTGCTCTGTTCATATATGATGAAGAATTAATTGTATTTATACTTATCGTATGAATGGCAGAATTTAAAGAATTTATACTGTTGTTCATACTATAAATTACACTAGGGATAGTAGTCCAAACATAAGAAGCATTTTCCCGAAATTCTGGTGTTCCTTCTTCAGGAATTTTACTACTATCAAAATTTTTAACTTGTGGAATACTCATTTTCACTCTCCTTTTATTTTAAATATAACCCTCAACTTCAAGTTGATAGGTAGTCGTATGCAAACTAATAGGCATATCGTGGTCTTTTAGCTCTCCAAAAATAGAAAGTGCTTTATAGCCTCCATCTTTCTCATCTCCAACAAAAACACACGGTGTATCGGAGATAGAGTTTAATCTCTCTTCTATTGCATCTTGTTCTTTTGCTTCTATCAAACAAGTTATACTCATTCTTCTATATTTTGCTTTTCTTCTCGTAACAATATTTCCGAATTCATCTCTTACCTTTGAAGTTAAACTTCGTCTTGAACTAACTGGTTTAGGTTCTGTAATCGTTAATCCATAACGCTTACTTCGCCCAAAAACTATATGCGCTACTTCTACAATCTCATTTGGAGATTCTATCCATAGTTCCATCTCTGTATTGTAAGCCATTGGTAATATTTTATAAAAAATTGAGTTTTTTTCGGGAACACTATAGGTCCAATCGAACCAATCACCCACGTCTCTTGAAGATGTCAGAGATGTTTCATCTAAGATAACATCATCATTATCCATATTTGTTATTTTTACTCTAACAGTCATTGCAGATAGCCCTGCAAGATAAAGTACATCTACATCAGATGTTTTAAATTTATAATATATTAAATCTGTCTGTGTAGTTTTCGAAGAACCAAGAGCATCAAATGCTCTTTTATAGTTAGTTGCACCAAAATCGATCCAAAAAGTTCCAATACCTGTAATAAAATTTACATCATCAATAGGACTAATAGTAGCCTCTTGTACTGCTTTATATTTTCTATTTATATTTGCATTTAATTGAACTAAATCCCCTGCATTGTAAGTTATTTCATCATCATAAACAGTTATATTTTCTTCTATAATATTTATATTACTATCAAGGATATTTACATTTTGTTTAGGTGCTATTATCATGCTGATTGGTCCTCAATCTCTTTTCTCATTGTTCTTATTTCGTTGGCTTGTTGCACTAGAACTTTATTTTGTGCTTCCATCTTTTCATTTGTTTTTTTAATCTCATCTACTATCTCTTTGAAGACACCACCGTTATTATTGTTTAAACCTAAATCTTGTGTTGTTGGAGCATCAACGACATATTCCCCTTTATGGACAACACCTGCTATATCATATATTCCACCATCGCCTGTGTAACCACCAGATGAAAAACCTGTAACATTTTTTGTTTTTAAATTTTCTGCTTTAAGCTCATATTTTGTATGCAATTTTGAATAAGAAGATAGCTGTTCTGTTAAGTCCTCTACACTAGAATATATATCAGTAGGAATACTTAGACTATAAAATGCCGATAAAGTCTTTTCAGATTCATCTCCATTTTCAAGCCAAGAAGCTCTTTTCTTTCCTGAATCTTTCCCTCCATAAATATTATATACTGTTTGTAATCCATCCGCAATACTTTCCATAGCAGAATAATAGCCATCAATGGTAGGTTTGTAATCTTTTGCAAGTTCTATATTTTCAGCTCTTTTATCAGCAGAACTTTTTATATTATTATAAGCTCCTAAAGCATCTTCACTTAAAAACCCACCAGCACTTAATCCACTCATTGCTTTTGCATATACACTATTTTCATCATAAGTATAAGAGTCTTCATCTACATCTAGTTTATTCATAAGAGAGTTGAAATCTTCTTTTTTACTTCCTGTTATTTCAAGCGAATTTACAAAATCATAGACACTACTATCTGTTGTTCCACTCGCTTTTACGAAATCAGATAGCTCTTGACTTCCTAAGTTGTAACCTGCTCCATAAGAATAAGTAGAGCTAAATCCCTTAGTATCTTTCTCAACTAGAGACGCTTGTAATTCAACTAGAGATTTGAGGTATGAGGCGATAGAATTTTCAGCCGAACCTTTAAGTGTTATATCTTTTGCTAACCCATCTGTACTATTTGCTATAACAGACGTATCTGTTGCTAATCCTAGTGCTGTCATCTCATCTTTTGTTAATAAACCATTTGTACTTTCAGTAATAGATGTTAATAAGTTATCAGCAAAAGTAAGGTGTAAATCAGCCTTAGCATCTGCATCTAAATCATAAGCTACTGTTAGTGTGCCATCATCACTCAATGTTTTGATAGCATCAGGCATATTATCTTCGTTCCAGTTAAATGTTGTTTTTAATACCTCTTCCATATCTGATATAGTTGTATCTTCATCAGCCCCTAAATTCAACTGATACCCACCAAGCAGTAAAGCATTAATTTGGTTTGCATCGCTTAAAGTTGCTGTTGCTTTTATGCTATCTGTTAAGGATAAAGAATATTTCCCTACTTCATCTACTAGATTTTGAGTGACTTGAAGTATGTTTAGCTCTTTTTCTTCACTTGTTTTTACTTTTGAAAGTTGAGCTTTTGCCATTGCTTGAGCATAAATCATATTTACACTAGACGTAAAGTTTTTTGTATCAGATAATGAGCTAACATTTGAAGATAGTGCTTGTATAGATAATTCTCTTGTGGCATCATCAGTAGCACTTAAAAGAGATGTCATAGCACTGTTAAAACCTATAACAGAGGATTTGCTATCAGAACTTCCTAGAGAGTCTATTACCCCTTGAAGTGAGTTTATAATTCCCTCTTTCATAGATATAGCTACATCTCTATTACTTTTTATAAGCTCTGCATTATTTGCTAGTGTTTCATCTTTCATTTCAAGATTACTTAAAATAAGGGCTTCGTTTGACTCTAAAAGCTCCAAACTAGAAT
Organism: uncultured Sulfurospirillum sp.; assembly: GCA_964493845.1. Taxonomy (GTDB): domain Bacteria; phylum Campylobacterota; class Campylobacteria; order Campylobacterales; family Sulfurospirillaceae; genus Sulfurospirillum_A. Next base: position 8,299 of record CAZBPU010000033.1, on the reverse strand, counting down.
TACTTAATGCTCCATTTTCCCCTGCTAACTCTATCGCTAAAAGTTCTACTCCACTTAAACTATCTGCTAGTTCTATCCCTAAAGTGTTAGATAATCTATTCGCTGTATCTTCTAAAGTTTCATTTCGTGAAGTCCAAGTTAAAGTATTAGCCATTTGAGACATATAAAAATCAGTTTGAGCTTGTTGAGCATTTTGAGAGATTAAAGCAAGTTGCATCTGTGCATCTCTTGTCTCTTGTATAACAACCAATTCAGATTCTCGTGCTTTTGTCGCATCTTCCAATGCTTGTATCTCATCTTTTCTTGTATAAATATCTTGTTGTAGATTTATATTAACACTATCTGTTAAAAGTGCTAATGCTCTCTTTCTCTCAATATTTGTTTTTTCAGAATTATCAACCGCATTTAAAAGTTCCAATTCGTCCGATAAGGATCGTCTTGTTTTTTCTTTTTCTTTTGCAATATCTTCTAGTTCTTTAGTTTTTGCTTTTGCTTTTGCAATATCTTCATTACTATCAATTAAAGATTTGTTGGCATTAAGTAAAGCTAAATCAGTATCAGTTAATTTATCAAAATCAGTCGATAATTTAATAGCTAGTGCATCTAAATCTTCATAGTTTTTAGCAATAGTTATCCCACGTGCATTTTTATAAACATTGTCTGGATTTTCATTTGGAATATCACTAATCATATCTTGTAATAATTCAGTTGGTGTTTTGAAACTATCTGTAAAGGACTTCATATTTACATTTGAAGTAGCTGTTAAAGCATTTAGTTTTTCTTTAGCCCATATCTCTTTTTGTAGATTTTTATTAGCATCATCGGCTAAATCAGCTAAAACTCTATCGTGTTCTATTTTTAATCGTGTAGCATCATCTTTGGCATTTAGGAGTTCTAAATCTTCGGTTAAAGTATCAAACTCATCTTTTCTAGCTTTTTCTAATTCATCAAGAGCATCTAAGTATATTTTAGCATTTTTAGACTGCAAGATATAATCATTTGTCAAAGTTTCAGCTGTTCCGTGCAATAGCATATATGCTTTAACTTCTTCATCTATCTCTTCTGCGGTTTTATCTTTTTGTTGCTGTAAAGCTTTTATCTCTTCGGCTTGAACTCTTGCTTTTGTGTTCGCTTTTTCAAGTTCGATATTAAACTCAGCTATACCATCAGTAGGAATACCTGCAAGTTTTTCTAACTGTGATTTATCTAAGCCCTCTACTGATAGGTAGTCACTTATGTTTTCGGATAAGTAAGTGCTAAATTCTTCTAAAACTTTTTGATAATAGATATTCGCTTCTAGTGACGATTCTACACCGTATTTTTTATCTTCATCTGTCCAGTCTGGAAAAGATAGTTCAATCGCTTTTTCTGCTACACTACGTTGATGTAGCATTTCATTTTCAATCGCACTAATTGTATTCTCAATATCAGTACCAACATTACCAAATCCAAGAAGTGCATCACTAGCTTTATCTAGCCCATCGAGGAACTCATTAAAAGATTTTGTAGCTCTTTCTTCGGCTGATATTCGCTCTTTATCTTTTCCTCCAAATAATGAACTTAGTGCTGTCATTCCGACACCTGCTGCTAAACCATACACTCCACCCATAGACATAGCACCACCTGCTGATGCCAACTGTGAACCACCTGCTACGAGATTTGCTGATGATGACTGAATCATTGATGCAGAGATGGAAGCTCCTAATCCTTTAACTGCTCCCATTACATTACCATCGGTTATTGCATCTACTAAAGCATTAGAGATAGAAGAGTTTAGAGTGTCGCCCCAGTCTTGAAAGGTTGCATCTACTTCAACATCATCAAAACCAATATTTCCTTCAAGCAATGATGCTTCTGCAAATGCTTCAAATCTTTTCTCATCTTCATCTTTTAGTTTTTTAGCTAAATCTAACTCATCTTCTTTAGCCCATATCTTTCTCTGAATGGCTCGATTAGATTTATCAATAAGTAAAATATCTAGTTCTCTTATCTCTAATTCTGATTTACCCAATCTCTTTAATTGGTCCGTTAGGGATATTTTTTCACCTAGAATTGCTTTGATGTTTGCTAGTCTTTCTTTTTCTCGTTTTTTTTCTATATCAGCTGTTTTATCAGTCAGTCTTAAATTTTCTTCTCTTAATACTTGTTCACGTTTTAGTGTAAATTCTATATCTTCCTCAAAACCTAATAAATCATCACTAAACTCTAAAATTTCAAGAGATTTTTTAGCATTTTTCTCTTTGGCTTTAAAAGTTTTATTGGAATATTCTACAACTGTTTTTTCTATTTTTTCATAAGTAGATTTTGAATCATCATAAAGTTTTTTATAATAAACTTCATAGTGTGTACCACTCATAGCTAGATATGCTTTTTCCCTAGCTTCCATAGTATCAAATGCAGATGAGAGTTGTTTTACTGACTCATCATATTTTAAATCAGAAAGATAACCATCTCCTGTAAACCCTGCTTGAACCTTTGCTAAATTCTTCATAGCTTCAGCTTGATTATTGTAAATATCTACTGTATCACTTACAATTGTATATAAAGCATAAGCTCCTGCGGCAACTGCGACAAAAGGTAATGCTCTCGTTGCCATACCTAAGGCTTTCGTTGCAATAGTTGCAGCTTCTGTTGCAACTGTTCTTGTAACCATTGCCCCCGTAGCTGTTGCTGAAGCATAAGAAAGTTGTGCTTGTGCTAAAGCTGCTTGTTCTGCCGAAAGAGCAGATGAATTTAATGCTCTTATCTGTGCGCTTGTTGCTATCGTATTATTTAAAACACCATGTGTATTTACATTATCTGCTAAAGTTCTTGTTTCTACTGCAAAAGTTCCAAGTCGTTGAGCTTCTGTTTGTATTGTTGCTGTTGCTGTTTGTGCTAGTGTTAAAGCTGTTTGAGATGCAGTAACAGTGTTAAGAATACCCATTGCACCAAAATATGCACTAACTCCAACTCCTGCAGTTGCAAACAATCCACCAGCAATAGCTATTTTGTCCAAACCATCATTCTTTAAAAATTCATTCATCGCTGTTGATGTATCAAGCAGTGCAGGTAAAAAATCATTTACTAAATTAATCTTTATTCCAGTAATATGTGCATTAAACTTATTAAGTTCATCATTATAAAGAGCAGAATTAACATACATATCATCTTTAATAACAATACCTAGTTTTTTACCCTCATCTGCTAATGACATCAAACTTGCTGAACCCATATTCGCAAGTCTTACAACTGTTGCTGCACTTTTTGAAAATATATCTTGTGCTATGGCTGTTCTCTTTGTTTCATCTCCAACTTTTGCTATACTGTCAAGAAGATATAAAAAAGTTGTATTTGTATCTGTGAACTCTCTTCTTGCAGTTTTGACATCTATGCCAAGTGCTTTCATCGCTTTGGCTGCTGCACCTGTACCATCTCTTTCAAAATTTTGAGTACGTCTAATCATAGAACTAAGTGAAGAATTCAACTCTCCCATACTTACATTTGCAAAACTTGCAGCATACTCTAAACCTGAAAGTTCATTTGGAAGCATTCCTAGTTTTTCACTAAGTTTACCTACGGCATCGGTTGCATCTATGGTTTCATGAAGCATACCGTCTAAGGCGTGGATAGTTCCTAATGTTGCATAAGCAGTTCCAAGAGTTAAGATACTTCTACGCATTGCAGAGATACTATTTTCGATACCTCTTTCAGCTCTATTCATACCATCTATAAGCCGTGTTGTATCTGCCAAAATATCTATAACAACTGTTCCTACACTTCTACTCATAATTTAGCCTCCAAATAAACTTAATAAACTGTTTTGAGTATCAATATTTGATACTTTCATCTGTTTTACTCGCTCTTTTTCATAATCTTCATCACGAAGAGCCATCACTTGACCTATGTTTGAGATAAGTTTTGTGTAATGTTTTACACTCAACTTATGCCATCTTATTTGGTCTTTTACTGAATCATATAAATAACCAACTCTACCCATAGCTCCATACTCATATTCACATTGTGAAGCTATTTTTGCTAGGTAGTGTTCAAATGGCTGAAGCGTATCTGCATCAGCATCTGAACGGAGATAGTTTGCTATTTTCCAGATGGCTTTTTTTCTAGTTCAGCCTTTGCACTCTCAAGACTAGCTAAAATATTTATATAGCCTTTTTGTTCAGCATATTTAGCAAGTTTCCCTTTATCAGCACCAGATACTAAATGCTCAAATTTTATTTTGGCTAATGATTCAAAAAATGCCTCTTCATCATTTCCAATAAGTTTTTCTAATTTATCTTCATTTTTTTGTATTTTTTGAGAGAGAACCTCTAAATCTTCTACAACTTGTAAAGATTGTTTAGTTTCTTTCAAAGTTTCTAAAAGTGTTAGTTTCTTAGAAAAAAGTGCATATTTTGAAGAGATTTTGCGAATATTACGATGCAGTGCTTGATACTCACGTAAACCCTCTTTTTGTTGGGCTTTTTGAGCTTTAGTTCCTTGAGTGTAAATTACTTTTAAGCTCTCTTTCTCTTTAGAACCCTCAACGATTTCGATTGTGATTTCATATTGTAAATTTATTTTCATTATGATGCCACCGCTACTTCTGGAAGACCAGCAACTGTTACTGTAAATGTTGCAATAACTAAAGCATTTTCTTCTTGAGCTATCTCAAAATCTGTTACTACACAACCTTCCCATGTATAAGTTGAACCATTCCCATCTGCTGTTGCTTTGTTTGATAGTTCTATCTCAAATTTTACTTTATCTGATGTTAAGAAAGATTTTTCTAACTCTCCTGCACCCTCTGCATCTGCTGGGTCATACTCTATACTCAAAGATATAGGATCAACTGTTGCAAAACCTGTTGCTAATGTTACGTTTCCTGTATTGATAGCTACGTACTCTTTTACAGGTCTTTTTAGTTTCATATTTCCTAAGCTGATTAGGTCACCTGCTACTTTATCGTTTACTCTTACTATATGGTTTGCTGTTGGTATTGCCATTTTTATATCCTTTTAATTTTAAAATCTATTAACTGTCTATGCAGTTTCTCATCTCTATCGTACAAATCTTGGGAGGAGATAGACCCTCCGTTTAGTTCTAGGACTTTAAATACTATTTCCTCCTTGAGAGTTTTGGACTCACTATAACTATGAGAGTAAACATCCACTTGAAAGCGAACATCTCTATTCATCAAGTTTCCATTTGTTGCTTGGTTTGCACTATCATCAATCACATAGTAAATAATTGCAGGAAACACTATATCTTGAGGAAATATAACGGGATAAGTTCTCTCACATACCTCTTTAAGGGAGCTGTATAGTTTTTTTTCTATCATAAGTTTGCTAGTTCTCTAGGGATTCTTTCTCTCATATAATTTTTTAAAAAACTGATCGTGTTATCTCCCTCTTGTTCGTAGGCTTTTCGCATAAAGGCAGATGGAACTATCCCAAATCCTTTCGCTATAAGTGCATTTCTTTTGAAAGCTCTTTCACCGCCGTAATGTGTTGCACGACTAAGCGGTTTTACTCTTTTTGCATAAGTTCCAAACTCGATTAAATGAGCATACCACCAATCATTTGAATCACTTATTCTAGGAGAAACTTGAAACCATACAAAGTTTCTATTTCTAGGTCTAAACTTAGTTACACCTATACTTTTTTTAAGAGTTCCAGTGTCTTTAGGTACTAAACTTCTAGCTTTAGCAATGATAGGTTTTGCACTAGCTCTTACACCACCTGTTAAAACATTTTTTTGAATACGTTCGGGAATAATTCTCAAATTTGCTAGTAACTCATTCATTCCTTGGACTTGAACATCAACCATTATTTAAAGCCTCTCTAAACGATAATTTTTTTAACTAAGAGGAACAATACAGTTTTTAAGTAATAAAATGCAAAAACATTGCGTGGCGTGACCTTGTTGTAAAATTTGGGGGGATTTGTGTATTTAAGGGGGTTTATTTTTTAATTAGTATAGTGGTGTTTTTAATATTATGTTATAATGTTCTTATCAAAGTGTGGTGCTTTGTGTGTGGAATGAAGTAAGTCTGGCAAGAGACCTATATCAGTTAAGCTCTATCGCTCTTTAGTGAGTGGTGGGGTTTTTTTTTGGTCTATTTTTTAGATGGTTGGGTTATGGGGTAAGATTGGTATCGGAGAATCTCTTGCCAGAATTCAACAGCCACATGGTAGGATATTTAATAATAGCAACAGTCTATATAGTCTTAGCTTTTATAAAGTAATCCTGTGTGCGAGGGGCTAACCAACCCTTGCACGTTTCAAAAGTTTTTTAATATTTTTTGTTTTTTTACTTATATCATCTGTATCATCAAATTTATCTATTTTCAAAGAGTAGATATATTCCTCCATTTTTTCACTTTGAGAGAAAAGAATATCTATTACTCCTGCTAGTTCAGAAGATTCTAACTCTACTTTTGAGTTTTTTAAGAGTAGGAGAATACCGAACATAGAGTTATGTGCTTTGAGCATATTGTCTAATGTGTTCATTTTAACTCTCCTCTTTCATCGGAATAGCACCCTCTGCAACAATAAAACCTTTACTATGATCCACAATATCATACTCATCTAACCAACCTCCAATCACCATTAATTGTTCTGATTTTAAATCTGAATAATCAAATACCTCAAAATGTTCTTTCAGTTTTACCCAAATACCAGGAATGATACTACTTTTACTAACACCATGTCTTTTACTAAGTTTTACAGCTATTATTTGAACAGCGTTTCTTAGTGTATATTTTTCTACACTATCTAATTTTCTTGAACCCTCTAGTTGCACCACATTCATCTTTGGAACTACTGTTTTATTTTCCACCAACTTTACAACTGATGCCGTTAAATCTAGCAAAGCATCTGTTTGGCGTTGTTGATTTTTCAGCATATCAAGAAGAACTAGGTTTATATCTGTTGGTGGTGTTGGTGTTTGGAGTTGAGATTTAACCTTTTCTTCCATTTTGAGAAAATACTTTCTCGTCTCTTTACCTTTTGTGTTATTCTCAAGCATAGAAAGTTCTTTTGCCATATCCATTGTTACAATAAAATCACGCTTCCCACTTTTGGGATCCGTGATAATTACTACATAATCTTCACCTTTGATAAAATCATATTTTTTAATAGCTCTATCAATCCACATACTAAACTTTGTTTTAACTCCTAGATAACTATGTATCTCTCTTGCATTAACTGAATTTACTGCTTCAGTACCTATTGTGTTTACATTTATCTCTATTAATTCTTGCATTTTGTTTTCCTTTTAAATTTGATTGATATGATTTATAATTAAATCTTTACGACTAAGACACTCTCTATAAAATCTGTCTGATTGGCTATAATCAAGGTTTGCTTGTTCAGCATCTCTAAAGTAAGGGATACCTTTAGAACTGATTGAAACAGTTCTATCATCAAAAGCAAAGATATGCTGATTACCTTGTTTATCTTCTCTATGAGCTACTAGATAATATTTCATATCTACAAATGTTAAAATATCCTCTCTTAAAAAACTTTTCTTTGGGTTTGGGTTAGGGGTCTCCTTTACTCCCTCCGTATTACTTTTTTCTTTATTACTTGGTATAGTATTACTTGTACTCTTATTTTCAGAGTTTGAAAAACTAACTCTTTCTTTCTGACTCTCATTTTGATACTCAGACTGTTTTAGGGACTTAGTAGGTTCTAAATGTAAAATATAGTCATTTACCGATTGTCTTCCATTAACTCTATTTTTTATCTTTTCCATATAGCCAAATTTGATAAGTTCATTCATTATTGCTAATAAAGCAGTTTTTCCCTCTTTTAATTGAGAGACCATACCCAATAAAGAAAATTCCCAGTTATCAGGTTTTGAAACCATATAGAGATAGAGACCTTTAGCTTTAAGTGATACATTTATATCGTTAATAATTTCGTTTGGTACTTGAGTGAAACTGATTTTAAATGATTTTTTTAATATGGACATTGTTTGTTTCCTTTTAAGTTATATATATATCACTTTTGATAGAAGAAGTATAATATATATAATATTAATCAAAACTTATAAAAGTAATATATATATCACTTTTATAGTTATTAGGATTATATTTAAAGTATGTTTGTTATAATAATCTTATGAAAAATATTACATATAAAGAAATTGCAGAAGACTTAGCTAAAAGTGAAGGTACTATTAAACAATGGAAAAAAAATCATCCTGTTCTCTTGGAGTATGTAAAAATAGGTGCATTTTGTAAAAAGAATGATATTAGTCTTGATATGATTAAGAATTGTATTGAGTTGAAGGAGTTGAGTGATAGGCAGAGGGGGGA
>CAZBPU010000032.1:10804-16337 GCA_964493845.1 uncultured Sulfurospirillum sp. | reverse complement strand
AGTAAAAAAGTAGCAAAAAAGTAGCAAAAAAGTTCCTATTTTAAATTTTATATTGAATTCAAAAGGGTCTTTTTTTAGAACAGTTGCTTTTGCATTTTTTATCACTATATTGCATAAAGATAGTTTAAAGAGCAAGTTTTATAACAAACAAAGCCCCCTCTTTTGTGTTTATTACTTCAATAAAACCATGCATATTTTCTTCTATAATCATTTTACTCATATATAATCCTATGCCAGTTCCTTGTTTTGCATGTTTTGTTGTAAAGTAAGGCTCAAAAATTCTCTCTTTTATACTTTCATCTATACCACCTGCATTATCTTCTATCTTGATAAGAGCATATTTATTACCTTTTTTAAGTGTCAATTTTATGTAAGGATTTTCAACTTTTCTATCTAAAAGAACATCTTTTGCATTTGATAAGATATTTAAAATAGCTTGTGCAAACTCTCTTGGATATCCAACTACCTTGCAATCTTTTTCGATTATTATTTCAAAATTTATATTGTTGTGTTTTAAAGATGATTCTATTATAGAACTTGCATTTTTACACTCATCTTCTAAATCAAACCTAGTTTTCTCTTTTGATGGTTTAAAAAAGTTTTGAAAGTCACTTATAGTATTTGACATGTGAGCCAAGATAACATCACACTCTTCAACTAACTCTTGTAACTCCTCATCACTCAAATCATCATGTTCTTTTTTGACTTGAATTTTCATCACTATCGCATTTAATACACTCAGAGGCTGTCGCCATTGGTGTGCTATATTTCCTATCATATTTCCCATGGAAGCTAATTTGCTTTGCTGTATAAGAAGCTGTTCCTGTTTTGTTCTGTTTTTGATCTCTAAGACAATTCTATCTTCAAGGTTATCAAGCATTTCATTCATCACAAGTTTTAGTTTGTTAAGCTCATCACTACTTGCAAAACCACTTAGCCTGATATCTAAATCACCTTTTTCTAGCTGATGTAGAACATGTGTTGCATCTTCTATCAGCTTGATATCTTTTTTTAATTTTTCTCTTAATAACTCAACATTTGTATTGATAACCTTTGCTATGTCACCAAGTTCATCTCTATTTTTTAACTCTATGCCAATCTTTTCATCTTTATCTATTTTTCTTCCCAATAAGTCAAAAAATCTGCTCAACCCATCTTGAACAATTTCAATAGAAAAGACAATATTTCTAGCTATCAAAAATCCAAACAGAAGAGTCAGGATAATAATTACAATAGCCCCAGAAATTATAATTGTTTGCTTTTGCAAAAAACTATCTTTTGCTTTTTGAAATGTTCTATGTGATTTTTCTAACTGTTCTTTTTGAAGATTTTTTAACTTACTTATCAGTATATAAAACTGTTTTCTCTCAACACTTTTTGGATGCAAAAAAGCACCTTTTTTATTGTCTTCCAAAATATAACCGTCACTTAAATATACAAATCTTTTATAGTTTTTATATCCATTTGTTGTAAAAACCAGTTTTTTATAATTTTTCCAAATATTTTTTATCTCTTCATCAAGAGTATTAAAAGAGCTATCTAACTCTTTTATAAGAGGTGTCAAACTCTCTGATATACTTCTTTTATAGTACCCTTCTGGAGCAACTATCAAAGAGAGTGTCTCCTCTCTTAGCATAAAAAGAGGTATTATGAAATCTTTTTGAATTTTTTGTACTTTTTTTGAATCATTAAAAACATTTTGAACTCGCGTCAAACCATCTTCCAAAATATTTTGTCCCAACAAAGACATAAATACAATAGCAGCAACACCAAGAAGTGCCATAAGAAAAAACTTATATCTTATTTTCAGATATTTAATCATCCTATTTTGTACCCTAAACCTGAAAAATTTTTAATATAATCTTTTGGAAATTTTTGCCTCATCTTTCTAAGCAGTGATTTTAATGCACTATCAGTCATAATATCATCTTGCCAAACATGGTTTTGCAACTCATCATAAGTTACAACTCTATGACTGTTTTGAAGTAGCAATTCAAAAAACAGAATCTCTTTTTTACTAAGTTTAAGTACTTTTTCTTTACATGTAAGGATTCTATTATCAAAATCGTAACTATATCCACAAGGCAATTCTTTCGTTACAGAATGATTTGAACATATAGCTTCAACACAATTTTCTAAGGCATTTTTTAAAGATTTTAAATTTATAGGTTTGATTATATACTGCTCTACATGTAGAGATACAGCATCTAACAACACCTCTTTTTCTGTATGTGCTGTTATCATTACAACAGGAGTTTTTTTATCTTCTTCTCTTATTTTTTTGATTAATTCTATGCCACTCATACACGGCATCATGATATCGGTAAAAATAATATCTGGTTTTTTAGCTTTATAACATTTTAAAGCCTCTTTGCCATTTGATACTTCTATAACTTCTTTAACATAATAGTCGAGGGAATCAGAAATTTTTTTTCTGATTTCCTCTTCATCTTCGGCATAAAGTACAGTCAATGCCTTTAATTTTTCCAATGCTATTTTATCCATGATAAATCCTATAGATAAATTTTATTCACTCTCCTTTAGTATACCATCTTTTGCAAAAGCTCTTAAAAATCTTAAAATCAATTCATTTTGAGATTTAGAAGTTTTAGCTTTAGGACTCATACTACCAAATAAAGCTCCCCATGTTAACATATCATGATGTTCTATTATCTTAGCATGATGGCATTTTGTACATTTATCATAAAAAAGATCAGAACCATTTTCCCAAGCCTCTTCCATATCATCTGTGATAAACTCTTTAGGAACTTCTGCTTCTACAACACCTTTATCTCCTGATATATTAATAGATTTTTTATCTTCAACAGAAGCCAATAAAAGTAATAAATTTTTTGTAGCATATAGATTTTTTTTATCTACAAACCCACTCAATTTTACTTTTACACTATCTTTTTTGCTAGATATAATATCAACAGGTGTTCCTCCATAAAGAATAATTCCTTGTTTAGGAAGAGGGAGCTTTACCCCTTCTTCTATATAAATATAAGAGACAGCTTGTAAGTTTATTGCTAAAAAACAGACTATCAAAATATTTATAAGAATTTTCATATTTGCTCCCTTTTTCATAATTAGCCTATAGTCTTTGGCATCAAGTGTGCTTGATTTGGACTAATGACATCTTTTGCTTTTTTGATAGCAACCAATACTGTATTTGCAGTACAAGATTGAGACATTTGTGAAGTCGGTCTTGAAGATGTTAGTACATTTGGTTGACCTGCATTATCTCTACTGTTATCTTTTAGCGGATTTTCAGAACTATACCAAGAACCCTCTTCGATAGCAACAACGCCCTCTCTGATGTCACTAGTAACTACTGCACCAGCCAAAAGCTTTCCTCTGCCGTTGTATACTTCAACTAAATCACCATGAGAAACGCCATATTTTTTTGCATCTTTTGGATTGATTCTAATAGGCTCTCTACCTTTTATCTTGTAGATATTTGCTATCCAAGTGTTGTCTAGTTGAGAGTGTTTTCTATATGTTGCGTGAGGTGAAACCATGTGTAAAGGATAATCTTTAGTAGCTTTACTTCCTAAAAATTCTGCTGGTTCAAACCAAGTTACATGTCCTTTAAAATCTTCACATTTAAAATCAGCGAATTTTTTAGAATAAATCTGGATTTTTCCGCTATCTGTTTTAAGAGGATTTTTTACAGGATCTGTTCTAAAATCACCTTGTCTTACAAACTTGTACGCCTCTTTTGGAATTTGATATGTTACTGAGCCTTTTTCCCAGAACTCTTTAAAACTTGTCTCTTTAGCAGCATCTGATTCAGCATAAAAAGCTTTGATGTGTTCCATCGCACTTTTGCCTTCAGTGAATTTTTTCTGTTTTTTTGCACCAAACTCTTTTGCTAATAAAGAGTAAATTTCATAATCATCTTTTGCCTCATACGGAGTATCTACAACTTTTCTCATAGCATAGATTTTATCTCCTGAGTAACTACCACTTAAAAGGCTAATATCATCTCTTTCAAGTATAGTTGTTGCAGGTAAAACAATATCTGCCATTTTTGCAGTTGGTGTCCACCATGGCTCTTGAACTATAAGAGTTTCTAGTTTTCTCAAACCTTTAAGCAGCTCATTGATATCTTGTTGATGTCCAACAGTATTTGCTCCTGCTACATGCATCAATTTGATATGAGGCAGTTCTAGCTTTTCGCCCATAAAATTAATTTTTTTGCCAGGGTTCAATAGTGTTTCACTAATTCTTGAAGCAGGAATAATTCCCTTACATTTGTTTCTTCCTTGAGAAAATCCACCAGGTCCAGCTTTGCCAGCACTTGCTTGTCCTCCGCCACCATAATGTAGTGAAAAACCAAATCCTCCACCAGGAAGTCCAACTTGTCCTATCATGGAAGCTAAAGTAATAATACCCCATTGTGCTTGCTCTCCGTGATGAGCTCTTTGTAACGACCAGTTTCCTGCGATTAGAGTTCTATGTGATGCAAACAAGTCAGCTAATTCTTTGATTTTTTTAGCTGGTACTTCTGTGATTTTTGCTGCCCACTCTGGAGTTTTTGGAACACCATCTTCTTTTCCTAAAAGATACGGAACAAATTTTTCAAATCCGTCAGTATATTTTTTTAGAAAATCACTATCATATTTTTTTGTTGCATATAGATGATTCATCATACCAAGCATCATAGCCACATCTGTATTTGGACGGATATGAATACACTCCGCATTAAACATTTTAGCAGTCTCTGTTTTAATAGGATCAATTGAGATAAATTTCATATTTGATTTTTTATATTTTAAAAAATACTCATCATTTTTACGATTAGGAACAGCAAAGTCTATCTTGTTTGTCTTAAAAAGGTCAGCTCCCCACATAACATAAACTTCCGTATTTTCCAATATTTGCTCATGTGCTGTTTGAGGTGAATATACTTCTATATCACCTACAATATCTGGATTTGTACGAAGTGCTGCTCCAACACTATAATCACCATCTATATTAACAGAACCACCTTTTACAATGTTAAAAAATCTTCCTGATAAAGTAGGACAATAATTAACCAAACCAGGATGTGCCCAACCATCTGTTGTTCCATTATATATATTGTCTCTTGGAGTCTCTTTAAGTTTTTTTGCAACTAACTTCAGTGCTTTATCCCAACTTACTCTTACAAACTCCTCTTTTCCTCTAAGTTCACCATTGTTTGCTTTGCCTTCTAAAAAAGACTTTCTAACATAAGGGTACTTAATTCTTGAATCAGAATAGTTTCTATCTGCCCACGCTTTCATCAGTCCAGGTCTTCCATCTGGCTCTTGAGCTGTAATATCTACAATCTTACCATCTTTAACATGAGCAAAAAATGCCCCAAAATGACTTGCCGTAGGGATTTTCTTCACTTCTGAAAACAACTCCCCTGCACTAGCAGAACTAACACCTAAAACAGCAGTAGCCGCTGCACTACCTTGTAAAAACTTTCTTCTTGAAATACTCATTTTTTCTCCTTTTTGAATTTCATTTCCTAAAGTATAAAATAAAAAAGTAGTAAAAAAGT
>CAZBPU010000032.1:0-10704 GCA_964493845.1 uncultured Sulfurospirillum sp. | reverse complement strand
TAAAAAAGTAGTAAAAAAGTTCCTATTTTAAATTTCTTACTACTTATCACAACTTCTTATTATAAATGCCTGACCATAATAAATGACATATTTAATGATAATTATCTACTACTATATATTTTGACACTTTTAAGGCACTTTTTTTAGCTAAAATAAAAAGTTATAAGAAAATATGTAACTTCTTTATGTTAAAATATAACTTCAAAATTATATTTGACTTAAGTCAAGCATTTTTTGTGGGCAATTAAGATAAAATAAAACAAACTATACGAAAGGAATAAGAATGGCAGTTAAGCAAGGTAGAAGAGACTTTCTTGGCATGGCATTTGGTGGCTTTGCTGCTGCTGGTGGCGTTATGGCACTAGGAGCAATGAAGCAAACTTGGGATCCACTTCCAAGTGTTAAAGCTGCGGGATTTACCACAGTAGACTTATCACCAATGACAGATGGAGAATTTAGAACAGTAACATGGAGAGGTAAACCAATATTTTTACTTAAAAAATCAGCAGAGATGAAGAAAAATGCAAGCAGAGATGTAGTCGTGGGCAATGCAGACTACGCTGTTATGATTGGACTTTGTACACACCTTGGTTGTATACCAACGTGGAAACCAGACTCACTGCAATTCAAGTGTGCATGTCATGGTGGAGAGTTTGACGCAAGTGGCGTAAACACTTTTGGTCCTCCTCCTCGTCCTTTGGATATACCTCCATTTAAAATAGATGGTACGAAGCTTGTTCTTGGTGAAGAAGGCCCGGAATACAAAAAACTTGTAGCAAAAGCGTAGGGGTAAAATATGGCAGAAATAACAAAAGCTAATGGTATTGGTGATTGGTTTGACCAAAGATTAGCTACAAAAAAATTAGCAAAAGTGATGATGACGGAGTATTGGATTCCTAAAGACATCAACTTTTTGTGGGCAATGGGCGTTGTTTTGGTGGTTTTATTTAAAATCTTAATTATATCAGGTATTTTTCTACTGATGTACTACAAACCAGATGTAAATTTAGCATTTGATAGTGTAAACTATACTATCATGCAAGAAGTTGAGTATGGATGGTTGTGGAGACATGTTCACGGTGTTGCCGCGTCTATGATTTTCTTAGTAATCTATATACATATGTTTACAGGTATCTACTACGGCTCTTACAAAAAAGGCCGTGAGATGATTTGGCTAACAGGAATGGCACTTTTTGGTATGTTTTCAGCTGAAGCATTTAGTGGTTATATGTTACCTTGGGGACAGATGAGTTACTGGGCTGCTCAAGTTATTACAAACCTATTTGGCGGTATACCTGTTATAGGTGATGCTCTTGTAGTTTGGATTCGTGGTGACTTTACAGTTGCTGATTCTACTCTAACAAGATTTTTCATGCTTCATGTATTTTTACTTCCTTTAGTAATCATTATGCTTATTGTAGTTCACTTCTATTCTTTAAGAATTCCTCATGTAAATAATCAAGAGGGAGCAGATATAGATTTTGATTTAGAATCAGAAAAATATTTATCTGGTGATAAAAAAGAGTCAAAAGTAGTTCCTTTCTGGCCAGTATTCTTATCAAAAGATTTCTTTGTAGTTGGTATTGCTCTTACGCTTTTCTTCTACTTAGTATTTTATCATTTTAATTTTGCGATGGATCCAATCAACTTTGAACCTGCAAATTCAATGAAAACACCAGCTCATATTTATCCTGAGTGGTATTTCTTATGGAGTTATGAAGTTCTAAGAGGATTTTTCTTCCCAGTTGGACCAATGGCAGCGATGGATATAGGTCTTGCAGCATTTGGTTTTGCAAATGTTATTTTTATGGTATTCCCATTCTTAGATAGAGACCCTTCAGTTAAACCAGCACATAAAAGACCTAGATTTAAAATCTGGTTTTGGTTACTTTTAATAGACATGATTGTTCTTACCGTATATGGTAAACTACCTCCAATGGGTATCAATACTTGGATAGGATTCTTTGCAGCTATATCATTTATACTTCTTTTTGTAGCTCTTCCTTTCATAACTAAAAAAGATGCAGGGGGTGCAAAATGAGAGAATTAAAAATCCTTGGTGTTGTAGTATTTTTTACACTAGTAGTTTATGTTGGAGTTGAGCCTTTTGCTCACTCACAGATGCATCCTCATGTTGCTCCTGCAGATTTTGAGTTTAAAGATTTACCAGCTCAAACTAAAAAAGGTGATGCAACAAAAGGTGCTGAAAACTTTATGAATGCGGGTTGTATTGGGTGTCATGGTCTTAAGTCACAAGGTATGAATAGTCCATTTGATGATGCAACTGCATCAGCTTCATTTGGTGTAGTTCCACCTGATTTAAGCACTGCAGGTCTCATTTATGATAGTAACTTTTTAGCTGCTCTTATAAAGAACCCTACACATGCACTTAAACTAGAGCATAAATTTAGTGAAACTAAACTTCATCCAATGACTAAATTTTATGGACTTGGTGGTGATATTGATCAAGAAATAGCAGATATTGTAACTTATCTTCAATCAATAGCTCCAAAAGAGATAAGTGATAAAGAAGTATTTGAAAATGCTTGTCAGAGATGTCATAGCTTAAAATATGCTGGTATATCTAGCAATAGTGATACACAATTATTAACAAAATATATGGGTAGTACTCCTCCTGATCTTTCAATGATGATTAGATCAAAAGGTAAAGAATATCTTGAAACTTTTATCAATAATCCTCAAAAGCAACTAAAAGGTACAGCAATGCCTAGAGTTGGTCTTACAAAAGAAGCACAAGAACAAGTGGTGTCTTATCTTGAAAAAACTGGTGACAGAAAAAAAGGTGAAAGAGATGCACTAGGTGTAAAAGTTATAGGATTTATGATAATCTTTACTATTTTAGCTTATCTTTGGAAAGTTAAGATTTGGAGAGAAGTTCATTAACTAAAGTGGCTCTTTTGAGTCACTTCTTGTTTTTCATTAAGGAGATTACTATGAAATTAAAAAACATTTTATTATCACTAGCTATTATTTCTTCACTTAGCCTTGCAGAAACACCAAAAGAGCTAAATACAAGAACAATGATAGGTATGGAAAGTGGACTAAATAACATACAAAAAGGCTTTCTATACAATAATTTTGATTTAGTAAAGTATGGTGCTGATCAAATCATGACAGAGAATAAAGTCTACCATGACAGAAAAGTTATAAAATCAATTCTTCCAAAAGGTAAACAACAGATGGAAAATATTGCTATGATAACGTCTAATCGTGTAGATGACTCTATAACTGAGCTTAAAACCTATATAGAATTGAAAGATATCCGTAAAGCACAAGATGCATTTGTAAATGTAGTAAAAGCTTGTACTGATTGTCACAATATCGTAAGAGGTTGGTAGTATTATAATAGGAGGGTTTTACCCTCCTATTTATTTTATTCTTTATATGCCCCTACAGAACATATTTTCTCATATCTTTTATTCATTCTTTCTTCATCACTTAATTTATCTAACTCAGCAAGAGAATTCATAAAATAGTCTCCTAAAACTTTTGCAGCAGTTATCTTATCTCTGTGTGCACCTGTTATAGGTTCTTCAATAACATCATCAACTAGATTCATACTGTGTAAATCTTCAGCTGTTATCTTCATAGCTTTAGTAGCACTTTCTTGTTTTGCAGGATCATTCCAAAGGATTGCAGCACAACCTTCTGGTGATATTACTGAAAAAACAGAGTATCTCATCATAGCAACTTTATCAGCTACACCAATTGCCAAGGCTCCACCACTTCCACCTTCACCAATAACAACTGAAACTGTTTTAGTATTAAGTTTACTCATCTCGTAAAGATTTCTTGCTATTGCTTCACTCTGACCTCTCTCTTCAGCACCTATTCCAGGATATGCACCAGGAGTATCTACTAAAAAGAGAATTGGTATATCAAATTTTTCTGCCATTTTTGCCATACGAAGAGCTTTTCTATAACCTTCTGGATTTGGCATTCCAAAGTTTCTTTTTAACTTATTTTTTGTACCTCGTCCTTTTTGCTCACCGATAATCATAACTTTACGTTCAGCTATATAACCAATATAACATACTATTGCTAGGTCATCTCTAAAAGCACGATCTCCATGAAGTTCATAGCTATCTTTCAAAAGAAGTCTTACATAATCTATAGAGTACGGACGATCTGGATGACGTGCAAGTTGAAGCTTTTGATAATCACTTAAATTTTTATAAGTCTTAGAAATCTCTTTTTCAAGTTGTTTTTCCAAAATTTCAACTGCATCAACATCTGCTTTTATACGAGCACTTGCAATATCTTCATCAATCTGCTTTATACTTTTTTCAAAATCTAAATAAGTTGCCATCTAAACTCTTTTAAATATAACTGAACCATTAGTTCCACCAAAACCAAATGAGTTACTCATAACACAATTAAGTTCTGCTTTTTTTGCTCCATCTGAAGTGTAATCTAAATCACAATCTTCATCACGGTTTTCAAGGTTGATTGTTGGAGGTACAACACCATCTCTCATAGCCATCAAACAAACAACTGCCTCAATAGCTCCAGCAGCACCTAAACAGTGTCCTACTTGACCTTTTGTAGAACTTACCGCTGGTATATTTGCACCAAATGCCTCTTTTATAGCTGCTGTCTCATTTTTATCATTTGCTGGAGTGCTTGTACCATGAGCATTGATATAATCTACTTTAACATCACCTGCCATCTTTAGAGCTGCTTTCATAGCTCTTAGAGGACCATCAAGTGTTGGAGTTGTTATATGATTTGCATCACCACTCTCACCAAAACCAATTAATTCTGCATATATATGGGCACCTCTAGCTATGGCATCATCATAAAGCTCTAATACTATAGCTCCAGCTCCTTCACCCATAACAAAACCATCTCTATTTTTATCAAATGGTCTTGAAGCTTTTTGGGGCTCATCATTGCATGTAGAGAGTGCTTTCATAGCAGCAAATCCACCAATACCTGTTTCACTTATAGCTGACTCTGCACCAACTACCAACATCTTATCAGCACCACCTAAAACCATAGTCTTATATGCTTCTCCAATCGCATGAGTTCCTGCAGCACACGCTGTTACTGAAGACAAGTTAGGTCCTCTTAAAGCATGGTCGATAGAAACAAATCCACCTAACATATTAATAAGTGCTGAAGGTATAAAAAATGGAGATATTCTTCTTGGCCCTCTTGTATAATTTATCACTGAGTGTTTTTCAATAGTTGGTAAACCACCAATCCCTGAAGCTGAGCTAATTCCAAAAGTATCTGAATCATAAGAATCAAAGTTAGCATCTAGCATAGCTTCTTTAGCTGCTTTTATACCTAGCTGTATAAATCTATCTGCTTTTTTTACATCTTTTGGATTCATTACTGTTGTTGGATCAAAATCTGTTATCTCTCCTGCTATCTTTACAGAGTGTTTTTCTGTATCAAACAATGAAATGCTTTTAATGCCACATTTTCCATCTATGATGGCCTTAAAAGAACTCTCTTTATCTAAGCCTAACGAATTTATCATACCAATTCCAGTAACTACTACTCTTTTCAAAATTGCTCCTTGATTTTTATACATAAATAAAATTCCCCTAAAGGGGGGAGTTTTATCTATTTGTGATCTTCAACGTACTTAATAGCATCGCCAACAGTAGCTATTTTTTCAGCATCTGCATCAGGAATTTCAATATCAAACTTCTCTTCTAGTGCCATTACTAACTCTACAACGTCTAGTGAATCTGCGCCTAAATCTTCTACAAACTTTGAATCTTCTTTAATCTCATCAGGATTAACGTTCAGTTGCTCTACAACTACTTCTTTAACATCTTCTAATAGTGCCATTACAGCTCCTTCATTTTAAAATTTTTGTTATTTTATCTAAATTATCTTTAAAACTAGCTACAAACTAGTCTACATGTACATTCCACCATTTACTTTTAAAACTTCTCCCGTAATATAAGCAGAACTATCACTGAGTAAAAATGCAACAGCCTCAGCTATATCTTTTGGGTCTCCAAATCTTTTTAATGGTATTTTTGCTGTATAACTATCTTTAATTTCATCACTTAACTTATCTGTCATTTCTGTTGCAATAAAACCAGGAGTTACGGCATTAAATCTAATGCCTCTAGCACTTCCTTCGTGAGCAAAACTTTTTGTCATAGCAATAAGTCCTCCTTTACTAGCGGAGTAATTTACCTGCCCAGCATTACCAGTTTCAGCTACTATAGAAGCTATATTTACAATACTACCAAATCTTTTTTTACTCATAGTTTTAAGAGCCTCTCGACAACCAACAAAAGCTGAAGTTAAATTAACATCAAGAACATTTGTAAAGTCCTCTTTTTTCATACGAATTGCAAGTTTATCATTTGTAATTCCAGCATTATTTACCAAGTATGAGAGTTCTCCATCACTAGAAACTATGGTTTTAATACCTTCTATAAAAGCATCTTCATCTACAACATCAAAACCTATAACAGCAGCTTCACCACCATCAGCTTCAATCTCTACTTTAATTGCATCAGCAGCTTCTGGACGTGAACGATAGTTTATCCATACTTTCAAGCCATACCCAGCTAAAACTTTTGCTATCTCTTTTCCTATTCCACTTGCTGCACCCGTAACTAATACATTTTTTCCACTAAATTTCATTATCTTCCTTAAAGTAAAGTATCATCCATCTCTTTTGGGATTTCAAGCCCCATAAGTTTTAACACTGTTGGAGCAATATTATTTAACCCACCGTCTTTGATTTTTGTAACTCCTTTAGCATCAACAAAACAAAAAACATCATAAGTTGTATGATTTGTCAATCTATTGCCATTACTATCTATCATCTCTTCACAATTTCCATGGTCACTAATTTGAATTATATTATAATCTTCTTTAGATTTATATATACGCCCCAACTGCTCATCTACTGTTTCTACTGCTTTTTTAGCTGCTTCAAAATCACCTGTATGTCCTACCATATCACCATTGGCAAAGTTTACTACTATAAAATCATACTTACTTTTCATAGCTCTAAGTACCTCATCACACACCTCTTTTGCACTCATCTCTGGTTTCATGTCGTAAGTTTGTACTTTTGGACTAGGAACTAGCACTCTACTCTCGTTAAGATATGGCTCTTCTATACCACCATTTAAGAAAAAAGTAACATGAGCATACTTTTCAGTTTCTGCTGTATGAAGTTGTGATAATCCTGCTTTTGAGATAACCTCTGCTAAAGTATTCTTTGGAGTTTCACTTTTAAACATAACCTCAAAATCATATGAACTATCATAAGAGGTCATTGTTATAACTTTTGCTGGTATTATATCTCTACTAAATTCATCAAACTTTTTTGCACCAACAGCTCTACTTATCTCTCTTACTCTATCATTTCTAAAGTTTGCAAATATAACACCATCTTTTTCTTTTATAGGAAATCCAAAACTAATAGGTTCACAAAATTCATCTGTTATATTTTGTGCATACATTTTTTCTATATATTTACTAGGAGACTCCTTAGATATAGATGTTTTTCCAAAAAGAGCATTGTAACCCTTTTCTACTCTATCCCATCTATTGTCTCTATCCATAGTATAAAACCTTCCACTTATGGATGCTATATTTATATTTTGCTCTTCTAAAATTTTTATATACTCTATACCACTAGTTGGGGAAACATCTCGTCCATCCATGATAGCATGAACATAAACATTTTTTCCATTTTTTTTAGCTATATCTGCTAAACCAATTATATGGTTTATATGAGAGTGAACTCCACCATCACTTAGTAATCCTACTATATGTATGTCACCTTTAACTTTAAAAATATTTTTTAGTGCATCATTATTGTTCATACTTCCATCTTTAATAGCCATAGAAATCTTAACTAAATTTTGATACAAAACTCTTCCACTTCCTATGGACATATGACCTACCTCAGAGTTACCCATCTGTCCTTCTGGTAAACCTACACTCAATCCCGAAGTTTTTATGAGAGAGTTTGGAACATCTTTAAAAAGTCTATCGTATGTTGGAGTATTTGCACTCTTAAAAGCATTTAAGTTTTGTGTTTGTGAGTGACCAATACCATCAGTTATAATAAGCAATGTTTTTTTGTTTTTTTCTGGCAAATTTTACCTCTGTTATTAAGATATAAGTAATATTTTACTAAAATAACCCTTACATTAAAATATAAAGGGTACCTCTAACGATAGACATACCCTAAACAGGATACTTATGCTCTATTGGCTATATCAAATAACATCAATCAACATTTTACAATACTTAACTGTTCGTGCAGGAGTTGCATTTTTTCTCTCTTTTATACTTGCTCTGTTTATTATGCCAAAGTTTATAAAATGGGCAAAGAAAAAAAATGCAAATCAACCGATATATGCTTTAGCTCCAAAATCTCATCAAAAAAAATCAAATACTCCAACTATGGGTGGATTAGTTTTTATATTTTCTACTATATTTGCAACTGTTGTTTCTGTAAAATTGGACAATATTTTTGCTCTAGGTGGAATTTTAACAATACTACTTTTTGGTCTCATAGGCATAAAAGATGATTTAGCTAAGATAGTAGGCTCAGACAATCAATCTGGACTAAGCAAAAAAGCAAAAATCCTACTTCAAACAATTTCAGCTCTTATAGTTGCGACCATTATCTACTATTCATCTAATCTTAGTAGTGAACTATATCTACCATTTATAAAATATCCTATCATGGATATGAAGATTTTTGCTATCGGTTTTTGGATTTTAGTTATGATTTCTGCTAGTAATGCTGTCAATCTTACAGATGGACTTGATGGACTTGCAACAGTTCCATCAATATTTTCAATGCTTACTCTTAGTATATTTGTATACATTGGTGGACATGCTATTTTAAGTAGTTATCTATTTTTACCAAAAGTTAGTGGTTCTGGTGAAGTTGTTATCATAGCAGCTGCTCTTATAGGCTCTTTGACTGCATTTTTATGGTACAACTGTTATCCTGCTGAACTTTTTATGGGAGACAGTGGTAGTCTTAGTATAGGTGCATTTATCGCATATATGGCAATCATCTCTAAAAATGAATTTTTGCTTATACTTATAGGCTTTGTTTTTGTTTTAGAAACTGTATCGGTTATACTTCAAGTAGGAAGTTTTAAAACAAGGAAAAAGCGTATTTTTCACATGGCACCTATTCACCACCATTTTGAGATAAAAGGCTGGGCAGAAAATAAGATAATAGTTAGATTTTGGATACTTGCATTGATGTCAAACTTACTTGCACTTATGGAGATAAAACTGAGATGACAATCACACTATTTGGATATGGTAAAACTACAAAAGCTATAGCAAAAAAATTTCAAAATTGTCTGATTTTTGATGATAACTTTACAAAAGAGAGTGAAGATGAGTTTGGAAACAGACTTCTGCCTCCAAAAAAATTCTCTACATGTAAAAGTGATATACAAATCCCAAGTCCTGGATTTCCTCCACACCATGAGCTAATCAAAAACGCTACAAACTTAGTAAGTGAGTACGATTTTTTTAAAAATGATATACCATTTTCTATCTGGATAAGTGGAACAAATGGTAAAACAACTACTACTCAAATGATAGAACATCTACTAAAAAGCAGAGGTGCGATAAGTGGTGGAAATATAGGTGAGCCTTTAGCTAATCTTGATAAAAAACAACCTATTTGGGTGCTAGAGAGTAGCTCTTTTACGCTTCACTATACAAAACAAGCAACACCTGATATATACTTACTTCTTCCTATAAAACCAGACCATATAAGTTGGCATGGCAGTTTTAAAGAGTACGAAGATGATAAACTTAGCCCACTTAGTAGGATGAAAGAAGGATCAGTTGCAGTAGTTCCTTCAAAGTATAAAGGCTACCCTACAAAAGCTAAACTCATAACTTATGAAGATGAGTTTGATTTAGCTCAATCTCTACATATAGATATAAATAAAGTAGAGCTTAAAACTCCCTTTTTACAAGATGCCATTTTAGCAATGAGTACAGATAAAATTCTTTTTGACAACATAAATTATGAAAAAATAAACTCTTTTAAAACAGACATACATAAGCTCGAAGAGTTTAAAGATTCTCAAAATAGAATCTGGGTAAATGATACAAAAGGTACAAATGTAGATGCAACTATAGAAGCATTAAAAAGATATAAAAAAGAGAATATACTCATCATCTTAGGTGGTGATGATAAAGGTGTAAGTTTAGACCCACTTTTTGCTTGTATGGAACCTTTACATGTAGAGATATTTGCTATAGGTTCAAATACAGATAAGATAGTAAAGCTAGCTAATAAAATAGGTAAAAAAGTAACTGCTTGTTATGAGTTAAAAGATGCTATGCCATTGATTCATAAAAAACATACACAAGATACAGTAGCACTACTCTCACCAGCAGCAGCAAGTTTAGACCAATTTAGCTCTTATGCTGCTAGAGGAGAGTTATTTAAAAAATTGGCATTGAATTAATTTGCATATTTTTCTACATCTAAGCCTATACTTGATAACAACTCCTTATGTACTTCAACGCCCATAAAATTATGCTGATTTTTTTGTTACATGTAGAAAAAGCGAAGTAAAAGTAGTATGCTTAATTCATATTTGTCTAGACCCTAGACCTAACAACATTGACTAGAATTATAATATTTTACCGTTTAAACTCTTTTATTTTTGTCACTATATCTTCAAAATCCTTGCTATA
>CAZBPU010000031.1:0-16713 GCA_964493845.1 uncultured Sulfurospirillum sp. | reverse complement strand
TTGCAAATCTACCATCTTGAATCTCTTTTAGTATCTCTTTCATAGCTTTTTTAGATTCATCATTGATGACTCTTTTACCACTTACATAGTCTCCATACTCAGCTGTATTACTGATTGAGTATCTCATATCTGCAATACCACCTTGATACATCAAATCAACAATCAATTTAAGCTCATGAAGACACTCAAAATATGCCATTTCTGGCTCATAACCAGCTTCTACAAGAGTTTCAAATCCTGCTTGAACAAGTGAAACAGCTCCACCACAAAGAACAGCTTGCTCACCAAATAGGTCAGTTTCTGTTTCATCTTTAAAAGTTGTTTCTATAATTCCTGTACGTCCACCACCAATAGCACTTGCATAACTAAGAGCTATTGCTTTAGCATTACCTGTTGCATCTTGGTCAACTGCAATTAAATCTGGAATACCTCCACCATTTTCAAACTCATTTCTTACAGTATGTCCTGGAGCTTTTGGAGCAACCATAATACAATCTATACCTTTTGGAGTTTGTATTTGCCCATAATGGATATTGAATCCATGTCCAAAAGCGATAACATTACCTTCACTTAAATTTGGTGCAATTTCAGCGTAAAAAATATCTGATTGTAACTCATCTGGAGTTAAAATCATGATAACATCAGCTTCTTTAGTTGCATCAGCAACACTAAGAACTTTAAATCCCTTTGCTTCAGCTTTTTTCCAAGAACTACCTTCTGGTCTTAATCCTACTACAACTTCAACTCCACTATCACGTAAGTTTTCAGCATGTGCATGTCCTTGTGAACCAAAGCCTATCATTGCTACTTTTTTAGATTTAATTATATTTAAATCACAATCATTATCATAATATACAGTTATTGCCATCATCTACCCTTTATATAATTTGCGCTATTTTAACTAAAATATACTTAGAAATAAATTTGCTACAATATAAACATATGTAAAGCAAAGTATAATATAACTACTGATAAAATATTGGAAAATAACTAATTAGGATTATCTAATGGATAGTAATATACTCAAAAAGATTAAGGCTCTTCCTCCACTTGACGATACAATTATGAAGATTCAACGTATCTGTACGGACAAAAATAGTTCACTTAACGATTTGGTAAAAGTAGTAGAGGGTGACCCTATGCTTACTGCAAATATACTAAAATCATCAAACTCTCCATTATACGGTTTTAGCCGTGAAATTAAAAACATATCTCATGCCATCTCTCTTTTTGGAATGGCAACTATAAGAGGTTTTGCTCTTTCAAGTGCTATAAAACAAAATATGAAAATTGATTTATCTCCTTATAACTTATCAAATGCAAAATTTTTAGAAATAAGTATGGCTCAAAGTGCACTTATGTTTAACTGGTTTACAAAAGTAGATAGAAATATGCTTGAAATTCTAGTACCTGCATCATTTATGATGGAAGTTGGAAAAATTGTAATTGCAAATGAAATTATCGAACAAAAACTAACAGAGCAGTTTTTAGAAGGTTTTAAAAATATAAAAACTCCTACTGAACTCTCTGATCTTGAAAATACAACTGTAGGTTTTAGCAATGAAGAGATAACAGCTAAGATATTTGAACAATGGAATCTAGAAGGTGAACTAGTAGAAACTATAAGATACTCAAATACTCCAAGCAAAGCAGATGAGCATATAAAGCCATTTGCAAATGCTCTTTTAGTAATAAAAAATACAATCAATATTTTTGGTCAACTTCAAGATGATACTATAAAATCATCATTAAAAATACTTGAAGACAATAACATGAATAAAGAACCATTTTTAAACGCAATAGAAAAAGTTAAACAGTGATAGAATTTCTCCTCGCACTTGGCCAGGGTTTGGCAAACGAGGAGATTCCTTCTGAATTTTCCTCTCTTATAAACGACCTCATTAGACTAAAAGCAGTCAAACTAAAAAAAAGCATATATATTTTAGACTCAAGATACAGAGCTGGAACAATTGATATCGCTTGGGGTGGAACTGGCTTTGTAAAAACTTATTCAAACAAACAGATGAAAGACCTACTAGTAGAAAATGGTGATACCAATGGAGCTATGAAAGGTGATATTGTCATAGTAAAAAGACTCCACACTAAACAAGGTCGTCAAAAAGCAAAAGTAATTTACATTGCAAAAAGAAAAAATGCTTCAAGTCTTGTTTATACAAAAATCCAACGTAAGCGTGTAGTTGGAGTAAATATAAAAACCACACTAGTCCAAGAGATAACCGCAACACAAAAATCTCTAAAACACTTACCCGAGGGAACTGTACTTAAAATAAACAATGAAAATGGTACTTTAGAAGAAGTTTTAGGAGTTCTAAGTGACCCAAAAGTAGACGAAAAAATTTCAATGGCACTATTTGAAAAAACAGAATTTTTTAGTGAACAAGCAGAGTTAGAAGCTGCTGCACATGGTACCTATGTAGATAAATCTTTTTACCCTGATAGAGTTGATTTAACAGACTTGGATTTTTCTACTATCGACCCAGTAGATGCAAAAGACTTTGATGATGCTATCTACTTTGATGTAAAAAACACTACTCTTTACGTTGCCATTGCTGATGTAAGCGAATATCTTTTTGATATGGGGCATATAGATAAAGAAGCAAAAAAAAGAGGTTTTTCTATCTACTTTCCACATAAATCAATCCCAATGCTTCCTAGAAGTTTAAGTGAAAATATATGTTCTTTAAAACCAAATGAAGATAGACTAGCTTTTGTTTTTAAAATTACACTTGATAAAAGTAACTATACTCCAATAAAAGAAGAACTTTTAAATGCCGTAATACATTCAAAAAGAAGATATACTTATGAAGAGATAGATAGATTTTTAGAAGGCGATTTTTCAAATCAAAAAGAGGTAGATAAAACTATATTAAAATCACTACTTCCACTAAATGACTTTATGAAAAAAGTTAGAGAAAAAAGACTAAAAAACTCATTTGAATTTCGCTCATCAGATACAAGAATGATAGTAGATGAAAATCAAAACTTAATTTCAACTCGTATTGAGAAGGAAACAGCATCACACTCTCTTATAGAAGATTGTATGCTTCTTGCAAATAAAGCCGCTGCTAAACGATTAGAGTATGGTATATTTAGAAATCATGGTGAACCTACTTTAGCAAAGATAGAAAAGTTACTTGAAGATTTAGCTTATGTTGGAATACATGAGAGATTTACTCCAGAGATTCCACTTCTTATAAAACATCTACAAAAAAAAGCTGAAGAGCTTGATATACGAGAAGAGGTAGATAAGCTTATCATAAGAAGTCAACAAAAAGCAGTATATGAACCAATAAGCAAAGGTCACTTTGGACTTGGATTTGATAAATATACACACTTTACTTCACCAATAAGACGATATAGTGATTTAACTCTTCATAGGCTACTCAAAGCTGATTTAAAACATGATAAAAAAAGAAAAGAATTTCTACTTCAAAACATAGAGTCACTTTGTGAAAATATTAGTAACTTAGAGCGTGAAAGTGATAAGGTTGCTTGGGATTATATGGATAGAAAGTTTGCTAGATGGGCTAACCAAAGAGTTGGAGAAGATGTAAAAGCCATAGTAACAGAAATTACAAAAAATCCAATAGCAAAACTAGATGATGAGATGGTAGGTGCTAGAATATTTCTACTAGATGATGAAGCTGAACTTTTTGAAAGAGTTATAGTCAAGATAGTTGAAGCTGATATTGCTACAGGTAGAATATATGCAAAAATTGTAGGTAAAGCTGATGTATAAAAGAGAATTTGAAAATCTTTTAAATTCAAACAGACTTCCAAAGTCTATACTTCTTTATGGAGAGTGTGACTACCAAAACAACTATTTTGCAGATAAAATCATATTTTCTTGGAGTGAGCCTGAAGATGAAAAACTTCTTCTTCATTATGATGAATACGATTTTACAACTGCAAAAAATCACTTAAATCAATCCTCTCTTTTTGGTGGACAAAATATAATTCTTATAAAAACTGACAAGACTATACCAAAAAAAGAGTTAGATACTTTGATAGGACTTTGTGAAAAAAGTGAGAATAGTTTTTTACTCTTTCAATACTTTGGAGATTCAAAAAAAGCAACAACAATAGCAAAATCTTTTAAAAAAAACTTTGTTAGATTTTTCAAACCAAATCTAGGAGAAGCACTTAATCTTCTACATGTAAAAGCAAAAGAAGTTGGACTAAATATAAACAATTATGCACTTCAACACCTATATCTTTTGCAACTAGAAGACCTATCACTATGTGTAAATGAGTTTGAAAAACTATCTATTTTAAATAAAGAAATAACTGTTTCTGATATAGATAGAATTGTATATGGATTGGGCTCAGTTGGATTAGATAGTTTTATAGAAAAACTTCTGAAAAAAGAGAATATAAAAGAATCATTTGCTACTCTTTGTGAAAGTGGAAATGCAGATGAAGTAAGAGTTATAAATGCTATTCAAAGCTACCTATCTCAACTACTTCTTTTTCACATGTATATAAAAATACATGGCTCATTTGATGCAAGAGCAATACTAGGCTACCCTCTTCCTCCACAACTTGCAAAACAAAGAGCTGACCATAGTATAAAAATAGATATGCAAAGTTATAAAAATATGCTCGAACACCTTACAAACTCAGAATTAACACTAAAAAAACTCAAAAACATAGATAAAAACTCTTACCTTATATCTTCTTTAATAAAACTTCAAAGTTATTTATAGTATAATCCGCGTTCGTACTGCATAAGCAGTGCTATTCTTGCTCTGGAGACAGAGTCAAATCCATAAGGAGACAATATGACAAAAAAGTATGAATTGCTTTTCGTTCTTAAACCAACATTGGTTGAAGAAGAATTACAAGCAAAGATTAACTATCTAAAAGAGATTTTAGAGAAAAATGGCGCAGTTATTGCTGCATTACAAGACATGGGAACAAGAAGACTTGCTTACCAAGTTGAAAAGTTCGAACGTGGACACTATGGTGTATTTTATTTTGAAGCTCCAACAAATTCTATCGTAGAAGTTGAGCGTAACCTTCGTATTAGTGAAGATTTCATAAAGTTTATGACTGTTAAATATGAAAAACAAAAAGAGATTAGACACTGGAATAAACTAGTTGAAAAATTCTCTGCTAAAAAAGAAGAACCAAAAACAGAAGAAGTTAAAAGCGAAGAGCCAGCTGCTGCTAGTACAGAAGAGAAAACAGAAGCTTAATCAAAGGAGCTCAATATGTTTAATAAGATAATTTTAGTAGGTAACTTAACAAGAGATATAGAACTACGTTATACTCAAGGTGGAACAGCAGTATCTGGTACAGCTATTGCCACAAGTAGAAAGTTTAAAGCTCAAGATGGTACACAAAAAGAAGAAGTATGTTTTGTAGACATTACTTTTTTTGGACGTACTGCTGAAGTAGCAAACCAATACCTAAAAAGAGGGAGTAAAGTACTTGTTGAAGGTCGCTTAAAACTTGACCAGTGGACTGACCAAAGTGGACAAAAAAGAAGTAAACACTCTGTTACAGTTGACACTATGCAAATGCTTGGCTCACGTGATGAAAATCAAAGTGCTCAAAGTAGTTATAATCAGCCTCAAAACAGTTATAACAAGCCTCAAAACAGCTATAATAACCAAGCACAAGAACAAACACCTCAAAAAAGTTATCAACAAACTCAATCTACTAAACAGCCTGAGCATGAAATACCTAGCATCGATATCGATGAAGATGAAATACCATTTTAGTAAAAGGAAGAAATAATGGCACCAGAAAGAAGAAAATACGCTCGTAAATATTGTAAATATTGTGAAGCAAAAATTGAATATATAGATTTTAAAGATACAAAACTTTTAAAACAAGCTCTTTCAGAGCGTTATAAAATCATGCCACGTCGTTTGACTGGTACATGTAAGAAGCATCAAGAGATGGTTGAACTTTCAATCAAACGTGCACGTCACACAGCTCTTATACCTTACATCATAGATAGAAAAAGCGTTGTAGCTCATCCATTTGATCAACTTCAAGGTTAATTCTTAAAATGAATAGGTGAGTTTATAAACTCACCTATCTAACTCTTATACTAAACAAATCTTCAAAACTTCCTCAACTCTAGTAACCGGAATAATTTCCATCTTTGACTTTACCTCTTCTGGTATATCTTTTAAATCATTTTCATAATTTTTCTTTGGTATCAAAGCAGTTGTTATCTTTGCTTTATAAGCAGCAATTAATTTTTCCTTAAGTCCACCTATAGGTAATACTTTCCCAGTAAGTGTAAGCTCACCAGTCATAGCAATACTACTTCTTACTTTTTTATTTGAAAAGATTGAAGCGATAGCAGTAGCCATAGTAATACCTGCACTTGGTCCATCTTTTGGAGTAGCACCTTCAGGGACATGAACATGTATATCAAATCGTCTATAAATCTCACTAGCTTCAAGTTTTGTATCTTTATTTTCTTTTACATGTAAAGGTATCTTAGACTTGTCTATATCTAGCTTATCTTCATCTATAAGAACTTTTACTACACTCAAAGCAATACGAGCTGACTCTTTCATAACATCACCCAAAGAGCCTGTTATTTGCATTAATCCTTTGCCTTTTATTTTAGTAGTCTCTATCTTTAGTACATCGCCACCAACACTTGTCCAAGCTAGTCCATTGACCTGCCCTATTACATCTTTTTTATCTCTCTCTTCTATCTCAAAAGTTTTCTTTTCAAGATACTCTTCTAAATTTTTCTGTGTTATTGATACCTTTTTTATGCTCGGGTCTAAAAGAAGTTGTTTTGCTACTTTTCTAAGTACTTCAGCAATCCTTCTTCTAAGATTTCTTACTCCTGATTCTCTAGTATAGTTTGCTATTATAGTTTCACTTGCACTTTTTGTAAAAGATACTTCAGCAGCTTTAAGCCCATGCTTTTTTAACTCTTGAGGTATAAGGTACTTTTTCATAATCTCAAATTTCTCTTGAGGAGTATAAGAGCTTAGAAAAATAAACTCCATCCTATCACGAAGTGGTGCAGGAATTGCCCCAACATCATTGGCAGTTGCTATAAAAATAATCTTACTCAAATCTATATTAAAATTAAGATAATAGTCTCTAAATTTATTGTTTTGTTCAGGGTCTAGTATCTCCAAAAGAGCAGCTGTAGGATCACCTCTAAAGCTTTTATTTACTTTATCTATCTCATCTAAAACAACAACAGCATTCATCTGCTCTGCTTCAATAAGCCCTTGTACGATACGTCCAGGCATAGCACCTATATAAGTACGTCTATGTCCTCTAAGCTCATTTACATCTTCAAGCCCACCAAGAGCAATACGAACTAGTTTTCTCTTTAAAGCTTCTGCAATAGAGTTTGCTAAAGATGTTTTACCAACACCAGGAGGTCCTGCAAAACACAAGATAGCACCACTTCCTTCTTTAGGTTTTATACCACGTTTAGAAAGAAGTTCACGTACAGCAAAGTACTCTTCTATCCTATTTTTTGGTTTTTCTAAAGAGTAGTGGTCAGTATCTAGTTGACGTCTAACATCAAGTATATCAAGCCTTTTTTTAGCTAACATATTAAAAGGAATCTCAATAACCCAATCAAGATAACTCTGTATCATATTGGCATCACTTGAGTCTGGATGCATGCGAGAGAGTTTATCTATCTGCTTTTTTATCTCTTTATAGGCATCATCACTCATGCCACTTTTTTTTGCCTCAAGTTTATCTCTGTACTCTTGTATCTCTTCATCTCGTTGATTGTCAGTTCCTAACTCTTGTTGTATCTGCTTTAACTGCTCTTTTAAAAAATACTCTTTATTTACTTTATCTATACGTGAGTGTGCTTTGGCTTTTATCTCTTTTTGTAACCTATTTGTCTCTATTGCTTCCACTAAATGCTCAATCAACATCAAAACTTTTGCTTCAGCATTTTTCTCTACAAATAACTCATAAGCTTGATCTTTTTTCAGTTTCATAGCACTTGCTATAAGGTCACAAACTCTATTTATATCATTGTTTTCTTCTATGGTTTTTAATAAATCTGGTGGAAAAAGTGGACTTACTGTTGAAAGGCCTTTTACTTTCTCTTTTAAAACCATCATTATTGCATCACTCTTTGGAGTTTTCTCGTAATTATCTTCTAACAGTGCAACTGTTGCAGTAAGTGGATTTAAATTTTTCTGAATTTCTATTATACCTTTTGCCATACCTTGAAAAAGTATCTTTACTCTTCCATCAGGAAGAGCTACTTTTCTCATAACTGTTCCAACAACACCAGCTTTATATATCGCTTCAAAATCACGCAAGTTTTCTTGTCCACTCTTTGCAGAACATATCATTATTAGAGAGTTATTTTCAAGTGACTTATCTACAGCTGCAATATTTTCTTCATCATCTAAAAAAATCGGTGAAATCATAAATGGATATAAAAATAGTTCATCTTCTACTATTATCGGTAAATCCGATGGAAATGAGTCATAATCGCTCAATTTCATATCATCTTCTCCTTGTCAATATTATATTAATTTTGGGTATTATATCGTAAAAGAGAGTAAATTACTCTCTTTTATATGTAGAATTTTTACTCTTCAAACCAAGAGCGATACCACGGTATGTGTGGCTTTATCATATCTACGTTTTTTAATGGAGAATTATCATACTGCTCTTGATAAATTTTTGCAGCTTTTGGCTTATCTATACGAGTGTACAAATCTGCTATATTTTTTATCATAAAGTGTTCACCCAATTTTAACTTTACATACATAGTCTCTACCATAGGTCTATATTGTGAATTAGGGTATCTATCTACATATTCTTTTGTCTGTTTCATAGTATCAAGTAAAAGTTGTTGATTTCTATTTGGATTTGGAAATGACTCAAAATTTGCTTTTATTTTCATAAATCTAGCATATTCACTTCTTTTTGTAGTACCAAATCTTTTTATATACTCATCAAGATAAAAGTTTGCAAGTAGATATTCCTCCTCTTCCATATGAGCCTGAGCCAATATAATCATAGCTTCAGGAAGTAATGGAGACGATATATGTTCACTAGATAGTGAAGTATAAAGATTGTCAGCCTCTTCTAAATCATAATCTTTTATTTTCTTTACTATCTCTCCATACCAATAAAGGGCAGGTTTATTATAAACCTCTTTATTCTTACTAGCACACCCAAAAAAAGCAACTAAAACAAAAACCAATACAACTAACTTTTTTATGTTCATTTAAATTATCCTTTTAAAAAGTTTATTCTATCTATTTTATTGTTATTAAAAGATAAAAGTTGATTTTTTTTTAAATTTACCGATTTATAATAACCAATTTGCTAGAATAAAGAAAAATAATAAGGAAATTTATGACCTTTGAAGTAAAATCACCAATCCCAGGATTTGATCAAGTTAAAAAAGTAGAATTAGAAAAAATAGATGATTTTTTTATGAGACTTAAAAGTTGTGACGATGATACAGTTTTTATGCTAGTTAATCCCTTTTTACTAAGAGAATATGACTTTGAAGTACCAGAATATTTCAAAAATTTACTTCAATTAGAAGAACACAAAAATACTCTTGTACTAAATATCATGATAGTATCTACACCTGTTGAAACTTCTGTTGTAAACTTCATTGCACCCCTAGTTTTTAACATAGACAATAACTCTGTTGCCCAAGTTCTTTTAGACTCAAATAAATATAAAGAATATGGAATAATGGAAAATATATCTAATTATTTAGATAAATAAATTTTACTTTAATTCACTTAAGTACTATTTTATTTTAATAAGAGTAAAATAGATACAGCAACACTGTAGATTTACTGCAGTTAGGTGGGTGGTTGGGTTGCAAAAAGTTCTGTTCTGTAACTGCATCTTTTGACCCTTTGTTATTGTATTATGGCTATATGTACCATTTACTATAGCTAGAAGGATATACGTATGAAAGCTTTATTAAAGTACTTATTAACCAATATTATTTTATTATTTTTACCACTTTCTGTAACTTATGCAGATTTGATTCAAGTCGATCTAAGTATCAACTTAAACATCACACAAAGCGTAGTTGAAGCTAACCAACCATATACAAATAATATAACTATAACAAACTCATCTGTTAAAGATGTAAGTGTAACAAACTCATCTGTAGAATATACTTTGCCAACAGGAACATCATATAACAGCTCTTCTGGTACAGGATGGAGTTGTAGCAATACTTCTACATCAGTTACCTGTACATATGCCACTGCTCTAGCTAAAGGTTCAACATCTAATCAACTCACACTAAATATAAATGCACCAAGTACAGTTACTACTCTAAATCCAACGGCCACGGTATCAGTGCCAGGATATGAAGAATCTGCTCCTGCAGATAATACAGATACAGCTTCTATAGATGTTGGGAAAGCCAACCTCACTGCCACTAAAACTGTTTCAGAAACAACTCTTGCAATAGATGAAATCTTCACATATACAATAGCAGTTAAAAATAATGCTGCAGGTACTACAACAGTAGATGCAAGAAATATTCACTTAACAGATGCTATTCCACCTAGCCTTACTTTTGTAAATTTTGGAACAAATGAATTAAGTTGTACTAATAGTGGAAATAATATAACTTGTGACGAACCTACCTTAAATGTAGGAGTAACAAAAACTGTAATTTTAAATGTAAAAGCCTCTCCTGGTGGTGGAACAGATATAGTCAATAGTGCTACAATTTCAGCAGATTCTAGTGACTATAATACACTTCCATTTACAGTGTCAGCAAATCCAATAAATATACAACAAGCAGATGTTACAATCTCAAAAACTCTTATAAATGGTGTAGATGCAACGAGAGCTTTGGTAGGTAGTAACGTAACTTATAGATTAACTGTTTCAAATACAGGTGCAACTGATGCCGCTAACGTTGTTGCTACCGATATACTTCCTACAGGTCTTACTTTTGTAAATGCATCAACAGAGTGTAGTTATGATACAGGAACAAGAAAAGTGACTTGTTCTCTTGCTACAAATTTAGTAAATGGAACACCTAAATCCTTTGATATAGATGTAACTATGCCATTAACACATCAAACTATAAACAACACAGCAAACGTTTCTACATCAACCTCAGAAAGCGACTCAAGCAACAATAGTAGTACCTTAACAACTTATGTTAAAGGTGCTGATTTAAATATATTTAAAACTCCCAAGGCAGGAAGTATAGATATAGGATCAAACTATACCTATACAATTTCAATTGACAATGCTGGATATGCAACAGCAACTGGCATAGTAGTAACAGATACTCTAGATTCAAATATGATATATGTAAGTGATACGGGAAGTTGTTCAAGAAGTGGTCAAGTACTTACTTGCAACATTCCAGATTTAGCCAAAGATGCTACAAACTCTTTTACAGTCACTGTAACGATGCCAACCAATAGTTTAGCAGACGTAACAAACTCAGTAAGTATTGATACTTCAACAGACCAACAAAATAGTGATAATATATCAGATAGTGCAACAACTCATATAACAGGACCAAATTTAAATATAACAAAAAGTGCGAGTGTAACAGAAGTTGGACTTGGAAAAACATTTTCTTATACTATAAATATTAACAATATAAACACAGCAGACGCAACGAATGCAAAAATAACAGACCAACTCCCTTCTGGAGTAACTATTACAAGTATAACAAGTAATCCTGACAGTTGGAACTGTCCAAACTCTTTTCCAATATCTGGAACATTTGATTGTACTTTAGCTACATTTGCCGGTGGTCAAAATAGTTCTATAACTTTTGAAGCTCTAGCACCATCCTCTGTAACAGGTAGTATTGTAAACACTGCTACAATAAGCCATGATTTAGATTCTAATGATGGAAGTGATACTGCAACAGTAAATGTCACAGGAGTTGTTTTAGATATAAACAAAGTAGCAAGTGCAACAGCAGAAGTTGGTGGACTTATAGATTATAATATAACTATATCTAACAATTCACACTCTGATGCTGAAACGTTAACACTTAGCGATGATTTATCAAATCTAGGTACTGGATATACTATAAATAGTATAATAGATAATGATGGTTGGGATTGTACTGGTAGTGAAGGGACAAGTACTCTAACATGTACTAGAGCTCTACTTTCAGCAGAAGGAGCAACTTCTACAATACACTTTGATGTTAATGTTCCAAATAATGCACCACTAGGAACAGTTACAAATACAGCAAGTGTAACTACAGATACAACACCTAAACCTACTGAAACAGATAGTGCCAATACTGTTATAGAAGGTGCTGACATAGTTGTAGTACCTCCAACAATATTGACAGCAGTTGCTAATGAAAATGTTATTTTTACAGTTCAAGTTAGAAATGATGGTAGTGCAACTGCAAAAGATGTTGATTTAAAAAGCTATTTTAATACAAATGCTATTGCAGATTTTACAAATATCGCAGTAGATTGTAACAATGATGGCTCATTTGAAACAACAGTAGCTCCATATACATGTACACTAGGTGATATTGTTAAAAATGGCTCAAAAACAATAAAGATAAGTGCAACTGCTCCAAACTATGATAGTAACTTTCCTGACCATTCAGATATAAGAAATGGTAGCTTAGCAACAACATCTACAACACAAAGTGATGAACTAAATGATAATGTTGACTGGGGAGTAGAAATTCATGGTGCAGATTTAGTTATAAATAAAAGTTCAAATATAAATGAAGTAGCTGTTGGAGGAACTGTCACATATACCATAAGCCTAACAAACCAATGGGAAGCAAATGCAACTAATATAAATATAACAGATGCTATCCTTCAAACAGGAAGTGATGGATTTAAACTTGATACAGCAACTTTAAATGCTGGTACAGATTGGAGTTGTACTAATGTAACTCAACTAGGCTTTGATTGTTCTTACTCTGGAACACTCTCTCAAAATCAAAGTACATCAGATATAACTATAGATGCAATTGCTCCAAATGACATAAATGCCATAGACACATCTAGAGACAATGAAGCTAGTGTTACCACAGATACAGCTGAACGTGAAACTGCAACATCAAACACAAATATAGCAACTGTTATTGTAAGAGGGGCTGATTTAAGCATAACAAAAGCAGTAAGTCCAAATCCAGCTCAACTAAATGAACTA
Source organism: uncultured Sulfurospirillum sp. (assembly GCA_964493845.1). GTDB lineage: Bacteria > Campylobacterota > Campylobacteria > Campylobacterales > Sulfurospirillaceae > Sulfurospirillum_A. Next base: position 3,573 of record CAZBPU010000031.1, on the reverse strand, counting down.
GTGACTTACACTATAACTGTTACTAATAGTGGTTTAGCAGATGCTAATGAAACTTATGTTGATGATACTTTACCAACAGGGCATACAAATATATCTACAGCTGGTTGTACTAATGATGGAAGTAATGTAACTGGCAATACTGTACACTGTACTTTAGGTACTATAGCACAAGGGATAAGTAAACAATTTACAATAACAACAAATGCTCCAAATACAAATGGCAATTTTACAAATACAGCCACAACAAATTCATCTACACTTGAAAGAATTACAGATGATAATAATGCCTCTATAACCTTAAATGTTGAAGGAGCAGATTTGGTTATAAACAAAATAGCTCCAGCAAGGGTTGCAGGAAACTCATATTTTACTTATACACTAAATATACAAAACATAGGTCTTTCTACTGCTTACGGGGCAACGATAAGTGATACTTTACCTACTAATGTTAATTATGTAGGGCCTCTAAGTAATATAAATGCTGACTGGAGTTGTTCAGAAAATGTCTCTATAATTAGTTGTAATACAACTGATTCAAATTTAACAATTCCATCAGGATACAATCAAAATATCGTTAGCTTTTTAGTTCAAGCAAATCCTGCCCACTATTGGATAAACAATACTGCAACAACTGATACTAACACATCTGAGTCAACACTTATAAACAACTCAGATACATCAACAACAGAAGTTATTGATGTTGATTTAGCTGCTAGAAAATTAGTCAAAAACAATAATTATGGTGCCAATGAAAACTATATTGCGATAAATGAAACATTTACTTACACAATACAAGTTGAAAATGCATCACAAGTAGATATAGATATAACTGATGTCAATGTTACTGATATTATTCCATCAAATGTAACAAACATTTCAGTTTCAGCAGATCCAAGATTTACATGTAATAATCCAAGTACACCTGGTGCCACTCTCACATGCAGTATGAATAATGGAGGTACAACTCCTCTTCAAATAAATGAAGGCTGGATAACTGTTGCAACTATAACAGTAGATGCAATAGACGCAGCTAATTTTGATATAAATGATGAAAATAACAATTTTATAATAAACAAATATAAAGCTACTACTACTCTAAGTGATGAAAACTTAGCAAATAATGCACCAACGACTGGTGATGGTTATCTTCATACAAACACTCTTGTTCGTGGTGTAAATATGTCTATAAATAAAACAGTTTCAGCAAATCCAGTTGGGGCAAACCAAAATTTTACTTATAATTTAGAAATAAAAAACTGGCCAAGGGATGACAGTAATCCACCACAACACGATATACCAAGTACAATTTCTGAAAGTATAGTAGTGAAAGATACTCTTCCAGCAAATGTAACCTATGTTAGTGCAACAGGTACAAACTGGAGCTGTAGTGAAACAAGTCAGATAATTACTTGTAACTATACAGGAACTATAAATGCACAAAATATTAGCTCAAACATCACAGTAACAACTACTGCACCAAATTCACATAATGAAATTTTATCTAACGAAGCAAATGTAACAGCAGTAACACCAGAACTAGCAAGACTACTACCAGATAATAGTGATAGTATAAATACAACAACCCAAGGTACAGATATAACTATAACAAAAACTGGTCCAGCAACCGCTGGTATGAGTGATACAATAGCATATAGTGTATCAGTCAGAAACTTAAGCGCAATAACTCCCGCAAGTGATATATATGTCCTAGATACTTTACCAAATGGAGCAACTTATATTGGTAATATTTCAGATGTACATTGGAGTCTTGGAGCAGATGTAAATGGCTCAAAACAGTTTATCTATGATCAAAATTTATCAGCAGGTGCTACAACAACCTTTAACTTTGATGTTACCCTACCTCATACTACAGGGGTTGTAAGAAACCATGTAGAAACTTTTACCTCCACACAAGAAATATCAACACCAAATGTAGCAGATTGGGATGTAGATATTCAAGGTGCCAATATAAAATTTAACTCTATTCCATCTCAAAATCCAAATCCTGTTGGAGCATATGGTTCACATCAATATGGAATAAATATCAAAAATGAAGGATTATCTTCTGCAAAAGATATAAATGTCACTTTAACTTTTAACGATGCAGGAAACAATCCAGGTTGGACTAATGTAAATGGAAGTGGAACTAACTGGACTTGTGGTGTATATGATATAAATACTAACAAAATATCATGTCAACTACCAACACTCTCTAATAACTCAGTTTCATCATTACTAACAATATCATCAATAGCACCAAACTATAATGGAAACATAATTAACTCTATAAGTGTAATAGGTATAGATGATACAAATGCAACTACGGGAGAGACAATAAACATAACAACAACCATAAGAGGTTCTGATTTAAAAATTACAAAATTTGCACATGATCCTGATCCCCTAAGTGATGGGCTATACCATGATGATAATATAACCGTTGGTACAGGTAAGCCTATTGACTTTAAAATAGCAGTTTTAAATGACAACTTGGGAGTAGCAAAAGACATATTTGTCACAGATACTTTCCCTAGTGGATTTACAAACCTATCTATTACTAGTCAAGGAGATTGGACAAGCTGTTCTTTTAGTGGATTGACACTTACATGTAACAGAAGTGAGCTAGCACCAGGTATATCTGCAGGAGATATAATAATCTCAGCAACAGCACCAGGTGTTATAGGTACATCAACAAATAGTGCCGATATAAATACTACAACACAAGAGTATGATGCAACGAACAATAACGATAGTGTAGACATCAAAATAGAAGGTGCAACACTCAATGCAACACTAGATGCTTCAAAAACAAATGTTGCTATGGATGAAGTATTTACATATACACTTGATATTACAAATATAGGTAGAAATGATGCAATAGATGTAAATATTACTGATATTTTAAATACTGATTTTACATATATAGATGCAAATGGAAGTGATGCTGGTTGGAGTTGTGCTGAAAACAATAACACAATTACTTGTAATCAAGCACTTATTGTTGCTTATAATGGACATAGTGCATTAAAACTAAATGTAAAAGCTCCTGCAAACAAAATAGGGACGTATTCAAATGACATAGATATCAATTCTAACTCTATAGAAAATCCTTTGTATGTATCTGCACCTGATGTAAGAGTCATAGGAGCTGATTTAGCTGTAAATATAGAAGCCACTCCTATTGAAGTACTAGAAGATAGAAATGTAACTTATATTATAAATGTGAAAGATATAAATATATCTACAGCCAATAACATAACTGTAAGACAAACTTTTTCACAAAATGTTAGTGCTCTATACATAGATGACAATGGAAGTGCTACATGTGGGCTTACAGATGCTAATCAATCTATAGAGTGTAGTTTCCCAACACTTGCCTTTAATCAAGACAAAAATATAACTATCATAGCAACTATGCCATCAACAAACTCAATTATAGATCCTCTAACAAGTACAGTAACAGTAACAACAACTTCTCCACAAGAAGATATAACAAATGATATTAGCTCTATTGATGTAAAAGTACTCCCTATTATGCCCATAGCAAATTATATGTTTGATGAGTGTAAATGG
>CAZBPU010000030.1:0-16831 GCA_964493845.1 uncultured Sulfurospirillum sp. | reverse complement strand
TTACTTTTTCTTTTTTCTATTATCTTTACGTTTTTGGTGGCGTTTTTCTTGACGAACAGATTTTATCCAGAGCCAATTTGCTCCATAATAGACAATTATAGACACAAAAACAGAGTAAAAAAGTGTTCCTACATAAAGAGGTACAAATATATTTCCAAGATTTGATTTAAACCAATGCACCGTGAGTTCTACATGTGAAGTCTCTATCCCAAGTAAAAAATTACCTGTTAAATACTCTATATAGTACATGAAGGGCATAGTTACAGGGTTGCTTAGCCAAACCGTCGCAATGGCAATTGGTACGTTAAATCTAAAAAATGGTGTGGTAAAGACAACAGCAAGCATTTGCATAGGCATAGGTATAAAGCCCCAAAATATACCTACCATAAGTCCTCGAGTGATTGATTTTCTGTTTACAGATAGATACTCTCTTGGAATTTTGTATTTTTTTATAAATGCATCTAATTTTGTTTTTTTATTATTTTTTTTAAATAACTTTCTAATCATAACGTGGAAGTATAGCATAACTACACGCAAGCTACACATTAAGTAAATCAATACTACACACTATGGCGTTACAATATGGAAAATTTAAGGAGAAATGATGAAAATCAAGTTTATATCTGCAATATTATTTGCAATGGTTTTAACGGTAACAAGTGGTTTCGCAGGAAGTGATAAAATGATGGCACCTTTTGGAAGTGCAGATGATATTGCTTATGCAAAAGATTTGTGGAAAAAGATGGAAGCAAAAGGTTTAAATAGTACTCCAGCGAACCTTTATGTAGGTGGTCCTCCTCATGGAAAAGTAAGAGAAGTTATAGAAGGGACGATAGATGGTAAAAGAGTTATTGTAAAGAGAAATTATGGTGGTAAAGGTGTAAGTTTAGCAAGTGTTATGAAAAATAGAGGGATGTACTTAAAAGCTATAACAGTAATGGCAAAAAGAGAAAAAGGTTATGACAGTGATAATGCAGATTGGTTTTGGGTAAAGTATAAACCAAATGGTGAAATTATGATGAATCCAAAGAAAATGGTATTAGCTGGAAAAGTAGCCAAAGGAAGTCCCGCTGGTTGTATAGCTTGTCATGCTTCAGCTTCTGGTAATGATTTAGTATTTGCTCATAACAAAGATGCAAATGCAGAGATAGTTTACGTAAAGTAACTAAACACTTATTATAGCAACTGCTGGTGTGGCAAGTGAAACTACGAGTAAAGCAGAAATGAAGATGTCTACATGTAGTGATGCAAATATGACATATATAGTTCTTTTTATTGATATTGTGGAAGTTGCTACTGTGCAGTGGTCTCATAATGTATATATTTTTAAGAGAATTAAAAAAATACAAGAGTAAAAAAGCTATAATTAAGGCTAAAATATAAACTTTGGAGGTTTACATGTCAAAAGTTTTAGTACCATTAGCAAAAGGCTTTGAAGAGATAGAAGCTATGAGTATCATAGATGTTTTAAATCGTGCAGAGATAGAAGTAGTAGTAGCTGGATTGGATGAGCTTAAGGTAGAGGGTGCAAATACAAAGCTAAAAGTGATTGTTGATACTCTTTTAGATGATGTTGATGTAGATTCACTAGATATGATAGTTCTTCCAGGGGGACTTCCTGGAGCGGAGTATCTAGCAAAGAGTGAAAAAGTTAAAAGTATAATAAAAGCTCTACATGTAAAGAACAAAAAAGTAGCAGCCATTTGTGCAGCTCCTTGGGCTTTAAAAGAGGCTGGTATACTTGAAGGTAAAAAGCATACAAATTATCCTAGTTTTGAGAAGTTTACTGGAGTTGAGGGGTATATAGATAATCAAGATGTAGTTGTAGATGGCAATATAATTACTTCGCGTGGACCAGCAACCGCTATAAGTTTTGCTCTTGAAATAGTAAAAATTTTAAAAGGTGAAAAGGTATATGCTCAGGTAAAAAATGGTCTGTTGGCGTAACAAAGACTACACGAAAAAAGTATATAATATCTTTAAAGGAAAAGAATGAAAATTTTACTCTTAGAAGATGACCCTATACTTTCAGATATACTTACTCATTACCTTGAAGAGTCAAGCTACAATGTTGTACATGTAGAAGATGGTGAGAGTGCTTTGGATGAGGCTAGTCAGAATAAGTTTGACTTATTTTTATTTGATATCAATGTACCTAAAAAGAGTGGACTTGATGTACTTAAGGCTCTAAGAGAATATAACAATACAACACCTGCTATAGTAATAACAGCATATCAAGATACTGCTCATATAAAAAATGGTTTTGAGAGTGGTTGTGATGATTATATAAAAAAACCTTTTGATTTAGAAGAGTTAGATTTACGTATAAATAATATAAAAAAAAGATTTTCTATTGAGAGTGATGAAAAAATAAATCTTGATACTAATATAACTCTGATTCCTACAAAAAATAAGTTAGTTATGGATGAAGAGGAGTTTCAAATAGCACATAAAGAGTGCGAGATACTATTATACTTGAGTAGCCATAAAAAAAGAGTTGTTTCAGCAGAAGAGCTTATGCAAAATCTTTGGGAGTATGAGTCTATGCCAAGTGATGCGACTATACGTGTTTATATAAAAAATCTAAGAAATATTTTGGGAAAAGATAGGATTCAAACTATAAGAGGAAGTGGGTATTACTTTGAGTAGTCAAGAGAAAAAGGCACTTGTTAAATTTCTGGCTATTTATATACTTTCAGCTATGGTTTTAGTCTCTATTATTGGGTTTTTATATTATAACAAAGAGATAGTTTCAATAGATAATCAATGCTCTATAGAGATGTCGAATAAAGCCATGTGGATTGAAAAAGAGCTTATGCATGCACAAATGGAAAATAAAGAGTATAAGTTTAATCCAGCATCAAAAACTCTTAGTGTAGGCTTATTTGATGAAAATGGTAGTGCTATTTATTCAAATCTTGATTCAAAAAAGGTATATCTTTCAAAAAAAGCATATAAAAATAATACTCATGAATATCATGTTGATAAGTTAGAAGATCCACTTTTAGGAATAAGTTATATAGTTGTTGAAGGTAGTGAAGGAGCTAAGCAAAAGTTTAAACTTATACTACTTATAGCTTTTGTAGTGTTAGCATCTCTTGTTTTTGTTGGTTTTGTTGGATATTTTTTAAGTAAGCAATTGACAGCACCTATAAAGGCTAGAGTAGAAAAATTAAACTGTTTTATTAGAGATAGTGCACATGATATAAATACTCCTGTATCAGCTCTTATGATGAGTGTTTCTTCTTTAAAAACAAAAGCTGAAGTAGATAAAAGAGTTATAAACCATATCTCTATTAGTGCCAAGTTGATATCGCAAATATATAATTCACTCTCTTTTATAGCTTTTAATGAAAAAGATGAGGTTATAAATGAAGAGTTTGATTTGAGTGAGCTTGTCAAAGAGAGTGTAAAGTTTTTTGATGAAATAGCTTGGGTTAGAGGCAATAAAATAGTATGTGATTTAGAATCAACCATAGTTAATATGGACCGTTCACGTATACAAAAAGTAATAAACAATCTTATATCAAATGCTTTGAAATACTCATATGCAAAAACAGAAGTTAATATAGTTCTTAAAGACCATATATTTAGTATAAAAGATAGAGGAATAGGTATAGCTAAAGATGACCAAAAAGCTATATTTGATAGATATGAGAGAAAAACAAAGGATGTAGGTGGTTTTGGTATTGGACTTGATATAGTAAAAACAGTGTGTCATTCTTATAATATAGATATTAAAATAGATTCTAGATTAAAAGAAGGGACAACTTTTTATCTAAAATTTCCTATTAGCTAAACTTTTTTAACTCTTGTTTTAAGCTTACTAATGCATCATTTTGTCTTAGTGAAATATAGCTTCTAAGTTTTGATTTTATAAGACTATTTGGTATGATATTTAGGACTACTTTATCATCAACTATACTATAAATTAGCGCTTTTGTTTTGATCATAGTTAAGAAACTTTTTTTAGTTGGTATTTGAAATTGAAGAGTTAATTCTGTATTCCAAAGTGGTTGCTCACTTAGAGACTTTATATTTTCCGATTTTACATTAAGTACTATAGAGTTTTCAGAAATAGAAGCTATATTTCCATCAAGTATTTTTTTGTTATTTAGCGATAAGGAAGTATATATATCGCGTTCAGGCTCAACTCTGATACCACTTCTTTCCACAGGCGAAGAGTCAATAAACTCTAAATTTCCAAGTACCATTAGTGCTTTGTTTGGCTCAATTTTGATTATTGAAGCTTTTATAATTGTTGGAATTAAATCATGTTGTATAAAAGTAAATTTTTCATTTTCATAAAAAGGAAATTTTATAGGATCGATTTTAAGTTGTATTAATCCTTGATCAAACTTTAAAACTTTGACTTTTTCTGTTATTGGTAGACCTTGATAAAAGTTAAATAGTTTAACTTCATTTGATTTTCTAAATATATTTTCTAAAACTTTTTTATCACTCTGTGTTTCGTAAAAATCAAAATCTAGAGTTCCATAAAATATTTTTTTTCTTGAAGATAATTTTGACATAACATAGTATTTATCCAATCTATCTAGTAAGTTTTTATAGCTATCATTTTCATCTAAGAGAGTTATCCCTACATGTTCAATATCTGTTTTAAACTTATATTTTATTTTTTGTATCATTTGGGTCACTATTGATTTTGCTTCATGAATTTTGCAATCTCTAAGAAAAATGATAAAAGTATCATTTGGTTGTTGAAGTATAGAGTTAAAATCTGAATAAGAGTGTATAAAAGAGATAATATCTTTAAAGAAAAAACCATCTTCAAGATCAACATCATAACCAAATTTTACTATACTCAAAGGTGTATTATGATTTTGTGCAAACTCTATATTTGATTCTATGACACCTCTACTTATAAATTGGTTTATTTTAAATTCTCTATTTTCCATATTAAACTCTCTTCCATCCGTGCATTTTTTTTGCTGAGATTACATCATATTCATCATTGAGAGATATAGTGTTAATTGCAACAAAGTTTGACTCTTCAAAAACTTCACTTAGTCTACATGTAAACTCTTTTTTACTCAAAATAAAAATATGACCTGCATTTTTTAAAACTCTATACGTTTTGTTTGCAATCTCTAGTATATCATTTCTTTTATCTACATCTGTACAAATAAATAAAAAATCATATTGAGTTGCATGTTTTGTATAGCTTTTTTGTTCAAAGTTAAATTTGTTTACATGTAGAGTTGCATTTATTGAGTCTGTATACTCTTGTAGCTCTTTAGCACAATCAAAATTTTCATCTTCAATAATGGAGATATAAATACCAGGATGATTTGGAATAAGTGCAAATAGTGGAGATATCATGATGTTACTTCATGTAGTTCACGAAACATATATGCTTCAACTATCTCTTCAATAGTTCTTTGCATAGGTGCAATTAAAATTCCAATTCCCTCTATGAAAAAATCACTAACAAATTCATCTTTAGAGATAACAACGACATAGTCTATAATTTCATTGGCCTCTTCACGTGTTTTATAAAAAGATAAATTCTTAGTTAGCCCTTCATCGAGAGTAGCTACTGCCCAAGAACTATTGTTTTCCATTGAGCATAGTTTCTTTTCGTCATTTATTGGAATAAGAATATTCATTAAGTTACCTTTGATATAATACATTATTATATCTAAAGAGAGAAGAAAATGAGCAAAAATTTTACAAATGATTTGAAAGAACTTTATGAGTTGGTTGGAATTAAACAAAAAGAGTTAGGAGAGTACTTTAAAATAGTAGAAGATAAGACTTCTGGTTTTAAAGAGATGAGAGTTTTTATAGATACCTTTTTACATCGTATAGGCTTAAGTTTAAACAATGAAAACAGGCTTTCTGCCTTAACAAGGTTGATTTCACTTCGTGATGAGCAACTAGTACAGTCACTTATAAAAGAGAGTTTTAATGATACCGAGATAGGAAAAATAAAAGAAGAGGCATATCTTTGGGTTAAAGAGTTTTATTTAAAACGCCATAGTGATTTTTTAAAAATAGTAGATGAAAAAAAGCTTTTAAATGAGTTTTATAGGACACTTTTTAGAGGTGTACACGAAGTTGGACTTGTTATGAGTGAGTGGCAAAGTAGTTGGACAAAACATATAATCAATACCATAAATCCTGAACTTACAAAAGTTTTTGGAGATAAAGTTATAGATTATCTAAATGAACAAAAACTTTACGATGTTGATGAGTTTGGTAACAAAGCAGATAGGTCGTATTCAGTTTTATGTAAAGATAAAGATGGGTATAAAGTTCTCTCATATGCTAGTTTTTTTAAAGATGAAGTTAGTAAAGTAGTGAGAGCTTTTGAAACGATGATAGACAATTTGAGTCTCTTAGAAGATAATGATACAAATCAAAAAAATGAGTATATAAAATACTTTGAAACTTTAAAAGAGGCATTTGGAGAAAAGGATCAAACTAAGCTTATAAAGAGATGGCAAGATGTAGATAGAGCTTGGATGAGAGTTACTTCACCTATACAAGTTGGACATCCATTAGAGTATTATGAAGACCATTATAGAAAAGCAGTAGCTTTAGAATGGGATATAAGAATTTCCAATCCTGAAAATCTTGGAGCAGATAAGACTTATAAAAATATACTTTACATGTATAACACACTTTTTGAAAAACTTGGACGAGATAAGAAAAAAGTTTTAGATTTAACAGTAGCAAATCTAGAGAGAGTAGGTTTATACATAGGTAGACCAGCACTTTTTTATGCAGCAGAGTTTAATGGTCTATTTTCAGCTCAAGTTGTTCCAAATGATGAACAAGTTAGTAAAGAAGATGGCAAAAAGATATTTGCTTTTAGTGACAATATACTTGATTCTTTAAAATCAAAACCATTTTTAAAAATTCAAAATAAGATTTTTGGTAAAGAATTTATGGATAAAGAGAGAGAGCTGGTTTTTAAAAAACCTAAACTTTGGCATAAAGTTTATGAAGTAACAACTATAGGTCATGAATATGGACATATTTTGTGGTTAGATAATGATACTGAAGCCAAAATGAATATAAGTGGAGTATTTAAGAATATAGAAGAGTTTAAAGCTACTACTGGTGGTTTAATGGCATTTTTTATGAATGAAGATGAAAGTTGTAAAGCTCATGTTTTAGCAGACCTTATAAAACGTTCTGTTGGTTTGATAGCGTGGATGAAAACAGATGAAGTTCAACCATATTATTGTGAAGGGCTTATTCATCTTCAAGGACTTTTTGAGACAAAAGTTTTAGAGTTTAGTGATAAACTAGAGATAGATATGAGTAATATTGCTTATGAGAGATTAAAAGTTTGGTACACAAATACTTATGAAAATTTAGCATCTCACTATTTAGAAAAAAAAGATGCAGATGAGTTTTTATCTAAATATGCTTTAAAAGACAAAGGTTTTTATACTCCTATTGAGCAAAATGTGAAAGATTTTGTAGAGTATTATTGGTCTCTTCATCAAAATATGGGTAGAGAGATAGATGAAAATGAAAAAAGAGAAGATTGGTTATAGCGTCAATAGACTCCTTGTATATAAAAATTATACAAGGAGTCCAAACTCTCTATTTTTTTAGTCCATAAGATTTAAAAGCTTCTAAAATTCTATCCATTTCATCATTTGGTAGTATAGTTGGTGTTGATATCTGACTTGCTAGTATATACTGTTTTGCTAGATTTTCCACTTCTATAGCTATCCAAAGAGCTTTTTTTAGATTTATACCTGTAGTTATAACACCGTGATTTGCAAGTAAACAAGCGGTATATCCATCTAGTGCTTTTATAGCGTTTTTAGATAGCTCTTTAGAGCCAAAAGTAGCATATGGAGCACAAGGAATCTTATATCCGCCACCAACAGCTACCATATAGTGATGGGCAGGTATATCTTTGTTACATATTGCCATAGAAGTTGCATAAGTTGAGTGATTATGTAATACACAGTTAATTTCAGGTTTACTTTTTAGTATATCAAAATGAAAATCTAACTCAGAAGATGGGGGATACTCTCCTTTATAATCTTCTTTAGATGAAAATGGAACAAAAACTATATCTTTTGGCTTTAATAAATCATATGAAACACCACTAGGTGTTATGAGGATACCATCTTTAAATCTATGGCTTATGTTGCCTGATGTTCCTTGATTGATACCTAACTCTTCCATCTTTAGACAAGTTGCTATTATCTCTTTTCTTATACTTAATTCGCTCATATTATTTTTACCTACTTATATTTAAATTAAAAACAAATCTATTGGCTAAATAGTATCCTATACTATAAGCTATTTTTCTATTGTCTTTATCGTATATCAACATTTTTTTTATGATAACTGGTGTTTTTTCATCTGTGATATTCAGAGCTTTTTTTATTTGTGGTGAAGGCATGGAGGCTAAAATATCTTCTTGTGAAAAAACAATTTTTATATTTAACTTCTTTTCTAAAAAAGGATAAAGTTGATATATTTCAATATCTTGTAACTCTTCAATTTTTAAGTTCAAATCAGGATGAAAATAACTCTCAACACATAGTTCAGGTTCTAAATAGCCTTTTATTCTAAGAAGTTTTATAATTTGTAGATTTGTTTTTATATCTAACCTATCACAAATTTCAAAAGATGGTTTACATACGGAAACTATATGTTCAAACATTTTAAACTCTCGATTTTGCTTTTTCATTTCATCATTAAAACTATACCAATTATTTAGTGTAGTTCTCATACGTTCGTTATCTATATTTTTAAATGTACCTCTATTTTTTTTTCTTACTATTAAGTTTTTATTTAAAAGATTATCCATGGCTTTTCGAACGGTATTTCTACTTATAGAAAGTTTTTCAGATATTTCTAACTCATTTGGAAGCTTTTCACCTAAACTATAAGGTTTTTGTCTCAAAATATCACTTATTACATCTTCTACTTGTAAGTATAAAGGAGTCTTTGAGTCCTTATCAATATGATAATTTGATAGATTCAAAAAAACTCCTTTTAATTAACTGACCTTTTGCCCTATGGGTGCCATTAGTGCGTAAGGTCAGTTACTAAGATTTTGAAAAGTTATATGGTGGTCGTATTATACCTTTTTCTGTTATAAAACCAGCTATCAATGAGTTTGAAGTCACATCAAATGCTGGATTAAAAACTTTTATATCTTCAGGTGCTATTTGTTGACCTTTTATATATATAAGCTCTTCAGGACCCCTCTCTTCAACAACTATATCATCACCACTTTTTGAGTTGATGTCGATTGTAGAGTATGGACAAGCTATGTAAAATGGCACACCATAATGTGCAGCATTAATTGCTAAAGATGAAGTACCAATTTTATTGGCTGCATCACCATTATTTGCAACTCTATCTGCTCCAACTATTATAACATCTACTCTTCCTAGTTTCATCAAGTAAGATGATACACTATCAGCTATCATTGTAGTGTCAACACCAAATTTATTTAACTCCCAACAAGTTATTCTAGCACCTTGTAAAAGTGGTCTAGTTTCACTTGAGTACGCTTTAAATCTTAAACCTCTACTCCATGCAGTATACATAGGAGCAAGAGCAGTACCAATACCACCAGTTGCTAAAGCTCCTGCGTTACATAGTGTTAAGACTCCATCACCTTCTTTGATTAATTCTGCACCATGAATACCAATCTCTTTACAAGTTTTTATATCGCTTTCATGGATAGAGATAGCTTCTTGCTTTAGGACTTCATAGAGTTCTTTTGCTGTACCATCTTTTGTAAAATTTTTTGCAAGAGATGAGAGTCTATTTAGTGCCCAACTAAGGTTTACTGCTGTTGGTCTTGAACTGTTTAGATAATCAGCATTTTTATATACTAATTTTAAAAATGAATCTAAATCTAAATCAGTAGAGTTTTTTAGACTTATGATAAGCCCATAAGCACCTGCAATTCCTATTGCAGGTGCTCCTCTTACTTTTAAAAAATAGATAGATTCATAAACTTGCTCTACATTTTTCTGTTCTTCAAAGATACTTTGTGTTGGTAGCTTCGTCTGATCAAGTATAAAAAATCGATCTTTTTCATCAAAATATAGTGCTTTAGGAATAGCATCTAAAAGTTTTTGGGCATCGTTCATTGTTAAAATAGTCCTTTTGTATCCATTGGAATCCAAGGATAAGTAAGTATATCTACACTGTTGAACTCTGGAAATTTAGCTCTTAATTGTTTCATATTTTTTATTTTCATAGCTTTTAGCTTTTCTCCAGTAAATAGCATTGGTGGGATAAGAACCTCTTTTGGTATATCTACTTTTGCTATTTTTAGTGCTATTGCTCTTACTGAAACTGCACCGATAGCTGCAGGGTTTGTTGCAGCAGTTGCTGCCCATGGACTATCTTTTTTAATCATCTCTCTTATATCTTGTGTTGAAATATCTGCAGTATAAACTTTTACTTTATCTTGCTTTCTTGATTCTCTAAGAGCTTGAACAACACCTTTTCCTAGCTCATCATAAGGAGCAAAAAAGGCATTGATTTCTGGATGAGCAAGTAAAACTGCTTTAACTTGGTCAGCATTTTTAGAAGCTATTGGAGACTCTAAAGTTCCAGTTTTTACTATCTCTTTTATACCTGGGTTATCTTTTTTGATTTTTTTCCAGCTTCTATCTCTTTTATCAAGTGGTAAGATTCCTGAGATATTTACATAACCAACATTTGCTTTACCATTAAAGTCTTTTACAAGTGCTTTAAGAGCTAACATACCTAATAGTTCATCATCTTGAGCTATTTGAGTAATAGCAGGATTTTTTAAATCAACATCAAAAGCAACTACAGGAATTCCTGCTTTGACTGCATCTGCAGCTGGTTTAGTCATAGTTTCACTTAGACCATGGTCAATGATGATTCCATCAACTCCCATATTGATAGCTTGATATACAAAACTTGCTTCAGCTTGGTTATCCATACTTTTTCCAAAAACTGTTAGTTTGATACCCATTAAATCTGCTTGGATTTGAGCACCAGCTCTATAAGTTTGCATAAACTCACCCTCAGTCATCTGTCTGATAAGTGCAATATGAATTTTTTTTGAACCATCAAATGGAGCAGGAGCCCCCTTTAAACCTTTAGCTAGTGCAGTATTTGCACCAAAAAACATACCTAGTACGATTGAACATACAACGAGTAACTTTAATTTCATATTTTCTCCTTTAATTTGATTACTTTTTTATATCTCTGATTTGGACAGACCAAATGTAAATATAAGAGCTGCTACTAAAACGATACCTTTGATAAAATCTTGAGTATAGTATGGTAATGAAAGCATAGTTAAGCCATTAAGAAGCATTCCTATAAAAATCACACCTATAACTGTTCCAAATGCGTTTGGTTTTTTTACTCCCAAAACAGCAAAACCTATAAGTGCAGCGGCAACTGCATCTAAAAGTAAGCCTCCACCACTTGTAACATCGCCTCTACCTATCCTTGCTGCAAGTAAAATACCTCCTACTGAAGCGATAGTTCCTGATATAACATAAGCTGCTATTTTATATCTCTCAACATTTACACCTGCTAGTTTAACAGCCTTTTCATTTCCACCAATTGCATATAATATTCTTCCCCATTTTGTAAACTGAAGTATAAAATATGCTATTATTGCTAAAATAGCAAAAGCGATAACAGGTATAGGAATAAGGTCAAACATTCTTCCTTGTCCAAGATATAAAAATGCTTCGGCAAATTCACCCTCAGCTTCTGTTCCATCTGCTAACATCATGCCAGTTCCTATGGACATTCCTGCTGATGGTATAAGTTGAAGTCCTTGAATTAAGAACATCATGCCAAGCGTTGCTAAAAGATCAGGTATTTTAGCTTTTACTATAAGTAGCCCATTAACAAGTCCGATAGTAAAGCCTGATAAAAGAGCAAACATAATTGCATACATATAGTTAAGATTGAGTACAACCATAACATAAGAAGATACCATGACACAAATTGCTGCAGTAGAGCCTATAGACAGGTCAAAACCATCTACAATTAGTGTAAAAGTAACTCCAATTGCAAGTATACCTACTATGGTTATACTTAAAAGTATTGAGAACATATTTGACCAGCTCCAAAATGCATTCTCAAGTAACCCAAAGCCTAGAAATGAGCCTGCCATAACTATTAAAAAGCCATATTTAATAGCAAATGCTACAAATTTTTCCAATCAAAATCCTTTTATTATTAGATTGCTTGTACAATCTATTGTGTAATTAAGCTTAAAAGCTTATCTCTATCTATATTTGAAGTTTTCTCTTGCGATAAAACCTTACCCTTATTCATTACTATAATTTTGTCGCTGATATCCATCAATTCATCTATATCACTTGATATCAGTAATACACTACTATCTTTAGTAGTTTTTCTAAGATATTCATTTATATCTTTTCTTGATTTTATATCAACTCCTTGAAAAGGCTCATCAAGTATGATGATATTATGTTTCATAAGTAACCATCTTGCAACAACAACTTTTTGTTGATTTCCTCCAGAGAGTGAATCTATACTTGCTATATATCCTTCGCATTTTATGCCCATATTATCAATCATCTTACTTGCTGCACTTATCTCTTTTTGTTTTTGTAAAATAGCTTGTTTTGAAAAGTAGTCCAAAAATGGCAGAGTAATATTGTCTTTTATAGATTCATCAGGGAGTATTGCATTTACTGCTCTGTTCTCTGGTACCATATGAATACCATTTTGTATAGCTTGATGGATATCTTTTACAACTATTTTTTTTCCATTGAGTATGATATCTCCGCTTACTGGTTTTCTTATACCAAAAAGTGTTTCAGCTAGTTCTGTTTTACCAGCGCCAATAAGTCCAATAAGTCCAGCTATCTCTCCTTCATATATCTTTATATTTATAGGATAATCGCTACCTTCTATTACTAGGTCTTTTAGCTCTAAAACTAATTTTCTATCTTTGTTATTATAGTCATAATCACTAGGTATACTAGTCTCTATATCTCCAACCATTGCTTGTACTATGTTTGCAACTTTAAGTGGTTTATGTAGTAAGTCACCATATTGTCCATCTCTTATGACACCGACTCTATCAGATATTTTTGTAATTTCATGTAGATAGTGAGATATATAAAGTATAGATACACCTTCATCTTTTAGCTTATATAAAGTTTCAAAAAGCACTTCAGCTTCTTTATCAGATATAGAAGAAGTAGGCTCATCTAGTATAAGAAGTTTTGGCTTTTTTGCTAAAGCTCTTGCTATAGTGATCATCTGTTTTTCACTCTGTTTTATGTCTTTTATATTTAGTTTCATATCAAGATAGTCTATACCCATCTTTTTTGCTATTTCTACTGCTTTTTTTTCTATCTCCTCTTGGTTATATACAAAATTTGCTTCAGGAGAGACTATTTGCTCTAAAGCCAAGTTTTCAGCTACACTCATGTTTTGTACAATTCCTTGTTCTATACTTTGGTGAACAACTTGTATACCAGCTTCATAAGCATCTCTTGGTGATTTAAAGTTGACTAATTTATCATCTATATATATTTCACCTTCATAATCAGGATAATATCCGCATAAGATTTTGATAAAAGTAGATTTACCAGCACCATTTGCTCCAACCATTGAAAAAATCTCTGAACTATAAAATTCAAAGCTAACATTGCTTAAGGCTTTTGTAGCACCAAATGTTTTACTTATGTTTACTGCTTTTATAAGTGGTTTGTTTTGCATCAACTATTCTCTATAACAGTTATAACTTCATCTATACTGTTTATGTCTGATTTTATAAGAATAGAAGCACATTGAAGTACTTTAGCTTCCTTCTCAGCTCTTAATTCTAAATCCTCTATATCTGCTATATCAGCTACTTTTGCCAAGCCAACAGTTCTTCTAAACATTTCGCAAGAAGCAAATCCAATAGTATCTTTAAAAATATCATTTATAAATCCATCTGTAAAGTACTCAAAATCATTTAAGCCATTTGGATAGTCAAATTGAAGTGATTTTTTACTTTTTTCATTTTCTATCATATTTGTTTTAAATTTTGTTGCAAACATATTCCAAGTATCTTCTATCATAGATTTTACATACTCTTTATACTCTTGTTCATTTTCGTTTAGAGAGAAGTAAGACATGATTAAGTTTGCAATATATATGCCAACGTCAAAACCTATAGGCCCATAAAATGCAAACTCAGGGTCTATCACATAAGTCTCTTTTTGATTTAGCATTATACTTCCTGAGTGTAAGTCACCATGAAGTAAAGCTTGCGCATTTGTCATAAACTTGTATTTCATTCTTAGTACAGCAGTTTTGATTTCTCTATCTTCTCTAAATTTTTTTACAAGTTTCATATCTAGTTTTGGATTGTACTCATTTGTATCGTTATCTTCATATGGATGAGTAAATATAAAATCTTCTGTTATATTACACAATTCAATATTTATAAACTTTTTAACATTTTTCTTTTTTTCTTCACTATTTAAGTAAAAATCAGATGTGAAAAATAGAGTATTAGCTAAGAAAGTAGAGATATGCTCACTAAGAAGTGGAAATCTAACTCTATTTATCATTTCTCCTCTTAAGATTTTATGTTGATTTAGGTTTTGCATAACAACAACAGACATCTCATGAGAGCTATAAAAAATCTCAGGAACTAACTTAGGACAGATATCTTTTTCTATTTTTAAAGCTTCTATTTCAAATGTCATTCGTACTCTACTTAAAGGGTACTCTTCTCCCACGCATCTAAGATATGGAACAGCTTGTTTTAAAATGATACTTTTTTTACCATTTTTTATAATATATACAAAGTTAAGATTTCCATCACCTATTTCTGAGATTTCTAGTTTATTACTATTCTCATTTGAAGCTAAAAGTAGAGATTTTATTTGTGGTGTTTCATCAATATACTCTCGTATCAAATCACTATTAAGAACTTTATACATAATTAGCCTTTTATTTTAAATAGTTATGTAGGTACATAAGTAATCCTATATAATATAAGCTTAAAATAAAATAAAATTATTTAAGATTACTGTAAATAATTATGATTTTATGCTCATAAAGTTACATATTTAAAAAATATCTCTTTTTTATCTCTTTTTTTTGTAAAAAAAGGTTGTTTACCATTTACTTTCGACGTTAAAAGTATTATAATCCGTTTACAATACTTTTACTGTAAAGAATCATCGTGCGAAAACATATTGCTGAACAAACTGTTATATTTTTTAGTGTCTCCAAGTGGCTAATACTCTCATCTGCTGTTGGGATTATGATTGGTGCTTTGATGTCAATCTTTTTAAAACTTCTTCATGGCTCTGAAGCGAGTAGAGATTTACTTCCTTTCCCTTACTATTTTTTACTTCCTTTTGCTCTTATGCTAACTATTTGGATAGTAAAAACATTTGCTCCAACTGCACGAGGACATGGCACAGAAAAGGTCATAGAAGCAGTTCATAAAAAAGATGGTCTTATAAATGTAAAAGTTATTCCTGTAAAGCTTATCGCAACACTTATTACTGTTTTTGCAGGTGGCTCTGTAGGTAAAGAGGGCCCAGGTGCTCAGATAGGTGCTGGTGCAGCTTCTTTTGTTTCCAATATACTTCATTTTACGAAAAAAGATAGAAAAAAACTTGTTATTTGTGGGATTAGCGCTGGATTTGCTTCAGTATTTGGAACACCAATTGCAGGAGCTATATTTGGTATAGAAGTTCTTATCATTGGTGTTATTATGTATGATGTTCTTTTGCCATCTTTCATCGCTGGATTTGCTGCATTTACTACAGCGCAGTTTTTAGGAATAGAGTATACTTATTATGATATAGATTTTTTTAGAAGTTTAGACCTCAATTTACTTTTGATTGGACAAGTTGTAATTGCAGCTATATTTTTTGGCATAGTTGCTGACTCATTTATAACAATAGTACATAAGATTGAGGGAGTAATAGGAAAAATCCCATACAATACCTATCTGAAAGCTTTTGGTACAGGTTTAATAATGGTTGCTTTTTCATATTTTGTAACAGATAAATACCTTGGACTTGGATTAGACACTATTTCAAATGCTCTTCGTGCAGAGGCAGTACTTTCAGATACTGTACATTGGTATGACTTTATAATGAAAACTATTTTTACAGCTTTGTCTTTGGGTAGTGGTGGTAGTGGTGGTATCATTACTCCTATCTTCTTTGTTGGAGCTACAAGTGGTGTTGCTGTTGGTCATATCATTGGTGACAATGTTGCTCTTTTTGCTGCCCTTGGGTTTGTAAGTGTTTTAGCAGGAACTACAAACTCCCCAATAGCTTCTATTATTATGGCAGTAGAGCTTTTTGGTACACAGATATCTCACTATGCTGCAGTTAGTGTTGTTATCGCTTTTTTGATTACTGGACACAGAAGTGTTTTTCCATCTCAACGAATTGACAAGTTTTCAAAAGCAGAAAATATAGAGATAGGAGAGGGTGACGATATAGAACATACTCCTATAAGTGTTAACATGGAAGATATAGAGAAAATAAAACATATAAGAAGTAAACTACGTTACAAAAGTCTAAAATGGCAAGTGAAACATATGCAGGATAAAAATAAAAAAGTATAGATAGTTAAATGATTTTTATATATTTTAATGTAATAAAGATTTTATTTAGATTGAAGTGGTGGCCTGACTCGGAATCGAACCAAGGACACAATGATTTTCAGTCATCTGCTCTACCGACTGAGCTATCAGGCCACACGTTTAAGAGATGAAAGTATAGCTAAATAACTTTAAGTTTTTCTTATGTCACACTAATTATTACCACCCCAACAAACTAACTCAATTTTTGATGCAATAATTTTGTTCATA
>CAZBPU010000029.1:15340-17510 GCA_964493845.1 uncultured Sulfurospirillum sp. | reverse complement strand
CCAAGTTCTGGATAAGCAATAACTTCTGCACTTTTAATTTGACGTGCTAAAAGTGCTCCAGCACCTCCAGTTGCACCAAAGTAGATAGCTTTTGACTTAGTACAAGCATCTGTTACGTCTTTATTTCTCTTTCCCTTACCTATCATACCTCTAAGACCTTTTTCATTTATAAGTCTTGGGGAGTAAGAGTCCATTCTGTAAGATGTTGTAGGTCCAGCACTTCCAATAGGGTCACCTGGTTTTGGAGGAGTTGGCCCAACAAAATAGATAACAGAACCAGCTACATCAAAAGGTAACTCTTCACCAGCATCCATTAAATCTATAAGTTTTTTATGTGCTGCATCACGTGCTGTATAAACAGTACCACTAAGATAAACTATATCTCCAGCTTTTAGTTGAACTACATCTGCTTCACTTAAAGGTGTTGTTAAATTATATGTTTTACTCATCACTATCTCCTTAAAGCTTGATTACAGTATGACGACTACTGTGGCATTGAACATTTACTGAAACAGGAAGGCTTGCAATATGACATGGATTTTTTTCTATATGAACACCAAACACCGTTTGTGTTCCACCCATTCCCATAGCACCAATACCAAGTTTATTAAGTTCTTCAATAAGCTCTGCTTCCATAGATGCTAAAGTTTCATCTTCATTTACACTTCCAAGTTTTCTAAATAGTGCATGTTTACTTGAAATAACAGCTTTTTCAAAAGTACCACCAATTCCAACTCCAACAGTAAGTGGAGGACATGGATTTGGTCCAGCATTACTTACAACTTCTTTTACATAATCAACAACACCTTTTCTTCCAGCAGCTGGAGGAATTACAGTAGCACGACTAACATTTTCGCTACCACCACCTTTTGCAGCATACTCGATTGTTAATTCATCACCCTCTACTAAATCAAAATGAATAACAGCAGGAAGGTTATACCCTACTTCATCTTTTAGATTTGCTCTTGTATCCCAATGACAAGTTGAAGCTCTCAAATAACCATCTTTATAACCTTTTTCAGTTCCTTCATTGATAGCAGCTTTTAAAGTTCCACCAACTACTTTTAAATCTTCTCCAACACGAACAAAAAATACAGCAAGACCTGTATCTTGACAAAGAGGTTTTGACTCACTTGAAGCAATATCAGCATTTTCTAAAAGCTGTTTTAACACTTCACGAGCCACTGGGCTCTGCTCTTTTTCATAAGCCTCATTCATCTTCTCCAAAGCGTCTTTAGGAAGATTTGTACCACTATACATAATACAATCTCTTATAGATTTAACTATATCTTCATACTTAATTTCACGCATTATTTCTCCTCAAAAAAATTATTTTCATGCAGTATATCCAACAAACTATTAACTGATTTTACGCTATTTGCAAAAAGCCTCTGCTCACTCAAGTTTAATGGTAATTCAACTATCTTTTCTATACCATTAGCACCTAAAATAACAGGAACTCCATTAACAGTATCTTTGTAACCATATTCACCATCAAGAAGTGTTGCACATGGAAAAATCGCATGTTTATCACCCAATATAGCTTCTATCATTTTTACTGTACTATTTGCAGGAGCGTAGTAAGCAGATGTTCCCATATGCCCAACTATCTCAGCACCGCCATGTCTTGTTTTTTCTATTATTTCTTGTATTTCTAAATCATTAAGTAAATCAGTCAAAGCAACACCATTGACTGATGAATATCTAGGAAGTGGTACCATATCATCTCCATGTCCACCCATAACACTTGCAGTCACTTGTCCATGACCAAAACCAAGTTTGCCTGATATCAAAGTTTCCATTCTCGAACTATCTAAAATTCCTGCCATACCTATAACTTGATTTCTAGGATAATTTCCTACTTTTAAAGCAGTATATGTAGTGGCATCTAAAGGATTTGTAACTGTTATAACTATTGCATTTGGAGCGTATTGTTTTATATTTTCGATAATTTGTTTAACTATTTTTGCATTTATAAGAAGTAAATCATCTCTACTCATACCTGGTTTTCTTGGAACTCCAGCTGTAATAACAACTACATCACTATTTTCTATATCTGTATAATCATTTGAAGCATTTATAAGAGTATGACTACCCTCAGGAGAAGTTGCTTGAGCTATATCTAAAGCTTTACCTTTAGCTAAACCTTCAACTAAATCTATCATCACTA
>CAZBPU010000029.1:0-15240 GCA_964493845.1 uncultured Sulfurospirillum sp. | reverse complement strand
GCTATATCTAAAGCTTTACCTTTAGCTAAACCTTCAACTAAATCTATCATCACTATCTCACGACAACTTTTTCTCATAGCAAGCCAATAACATACAGTTGCCCCTACATTTCCAGCACCAATTATAGAAACTTTTTTTGCTTGTAACAAACAGACTCCTTTACATGTAGAGGGGATTTACCCCTCTTTTAAATACTATCAATTATACTATTTAAAGTATTACTTGGTCTCATCTCTTTTTCTGCTTTTTTATCATCTGGAAGATAATATCCACCAATATCAACAGGTTTTCCCTGAGCACCATTTAGCTCAGACATAATTTTTTCTTCATTCTCATGCATTTTTTTAGATACTTCTGTAAATTCTGATTTTAGCTCTGCATCATCATTCTGATTTGCTAACTCATCAGCCCAGTACATAGCTAAATAAAAATGGCTTCCTCTATTATCTATACTTCCTATCTTCCTTGCCGGTGATTTATCATTTAATAAAAATGTTCCCGTTGCACTATCAAGTGTTTTTGCCAAAATAGCTGCTTTTTTATTGTTTTGTGTATTTCCAAGATGCTCAAAAGATGCTGAAAGAGCCATAAACTCTCCAAGTGAATCCCATCTTAAATATCCCTCTTCATTAAACTGCTGTACATGTTTTGGCGCACTTCCACCAGCTCCTGTTTCAAATAGTCCTCCACCTTTCATAAGTGGCACTATTGATAGCATTTTAGCACTTGTACCTAACTCTAAAATAGGAAACAAGTCAGTATTATAATCTCTTAATACATTTCCCGTAACTGAAATTGTATCTTTTCCTTCTCTCATTCGCTTAACTGATACTTTTGTTGCTTCAAGTGGACTCATTATAGATATATCAAGTCCTGATGTATCATGGTCTTTTAAATACATTTCTACTTTTTCAATCATTTGTGCATCATGAGCTCTATTTTTATCTAACCAGAAGATTGCAGGAGTATTTGAAAGTCTTGCACGAGTTACTGCAAGTTTTACCCAGTCTTGAATAGGCGCATCTTTTGCTTGACACATTCTAAATATATCGCCCTCTTCTACATCAAAACTAAATACTTCATTACCAGATTTATCAAAAACTTTTATGAAACCTTTACCTTGAGCTTGAAAAGTCTTGTCATGTGAACCATACTCTTCAGCCTTTTTAGCCATAAGTCCTACATTTGGTACAGTTCCTATAGTAGTTGGGTCCAAAGCACCATTTTCTTTACAATCATCTATCATTGCTTGATAAGTTGTAGCATAACATCGGTCAGGAATCATAGCGAGTGTATCTTCTTCCTTATTTTCTTTGTTCCACATCTTACCACCACCTTTTATCATTGCCGGCATTGAAGCATCAATAATAACATCACTAGGAACATGAAGATTTGTAATACCTTTATCTGAATTAACCATTGCAACTCTAGGCTGTGAAGCATAAACTGCCTCAATATCTTTTTGTATTTCTTCTTTTTTAACTTTGTCTACTGATTCTAATTTAGTATATAAATCGCCTAAACCATTATTGAAATTAACACCAATTTCTTTAAAAAATTCACCATGTTTTTCTATAAGATCTTTAAAAAATACTTTTACAGCGAAACCAAACATTATTGGGTCACTTACTTTCATCATTGTTGCTTTTAGATGCAATGAAAGAAGAATATCTCTTCTTTTTGCTTCATCTATCGAGTTTTGATAAAATTCTTGTAAAGATTTTGCTTTCATACGAGTGGCATCTATCACTTCAGCGTTTTCAATTGGTAATGAATCTTTCAATACTTTTTCATTTCCATCAGCATCTACAAAAACAATCTTTAGATTATCTTCATTTTTAAAAGTTTTTGAAACCTCAGCACCATAAAAATCGTCACTATTCATATGGATTACATCTGTTTTTGATTCTTTTTCCCATTTACCCATACGGTGAGGATTGTTTTTTGCATAATTTTTTACTGCACTTGGAGCACGACGATCAGAATTTCCTTCTCTTAGAACTGGATTTACAGCACTTCCAAGTATCTTTGCATACCTATCGGTTGCATCTTCATAAGATGGTATATCATAACCTTTATCTTTAAGCTCTGCTATAACAGCTTTTAACTGAGGTATTGAAGCAGAAACATTTGGTAGTTTTACTATATTTGCTGTAGGATCTTGCGTTAAAGCCCCAAGCTCTGCCAAATCATCATTTATTTTCTGCTCATCTGTTAAATTTTCTGGAAAGTTTGCAATTACTCTACCGGCCAAAGAGATATCTTTAACAACCATCTCTATTTTACTACTTTTTGTAAATGCCTTTACGATAGGCAAAAAAGAGTAAGTTGCAAGCGCAGGTGCCTCATCAACTTTTGTATATACTATCTTTGATACTGATGCCATTAAGTCTCCTTAAATTTGCTCTAAATTATAAAATAGAACTACTATTAAACAATTTGAGTTTATGATTTATTATATTATCACTTTATTAATTAAATTCTTATATCTCTTTTAAATCAATATATTATTTTTAAATATTTTCTAATGTGTAGAAAAAGCACTTCATCTAAAATAAAAATGTATTACTATTAGCTACTTTTTTATTTTCTTTTTATATTTACCATATGTTCTTTATAAGTTTTTGAAAAAGCATGCTTTCCTTTTTTGGATTTAACAAAATAGAGATAACTTGTTTTTTTAGGAAATATTGCTGCAAATATAGCTTCATTAGAAACACTACTTACAGGATATACAGGCAAACCTCTGTTTATATAAGTATTATATTTACTTTTATCTTCTTTTATTCTTTTTGACGTAACTTTTATATGAGAAAATTTTCCATAATTTAGCGTACCATCCATCTGGAGTTTCATACCTTTTTTTAGGCGATTATAGATAACTGATGATACTAACGGCATCTCTTCTTTATTTGCAGCCTCTTTTTGAATTATTGAAGCAATAGTAAGATATCTGTACCAACTATTTTTATCAAACTCTCCAAAAATTTTCATTGAAGTTTCTTTATGCTTCTTCCAAGCATAGTTTATAAGATATAAAACTAAATGCCTCTCTCCAATACCTATAGGTATATGATATGTTTCTGGAACAATAAGTCCATCTCTAATCGGACTATACTTTAAATAGTATTGCATTAGTTTTTTATATGAAAGTTTATATTTTTGTGAAATTTGATATAAAAAAACATCAATTGTTTCACCTGGTATTAGCTTTATCTCATTCATAGCTGCTTTTGAATTTGATAATTTATATAAAAAATCACCTCTACTAAGTCTTCTCTCACCTATATCAATCCATCCAGACTGTGGTTGTCCTATAAAATAAAGAAGATATTTATCAACACTTGGAGATAAATAGAACTTTTTTTGTTCTAAATATGATATAATCTGCCCAATTGAGCCTTGTGGGATATAAGTAACCTTTGTCGTATTCATAGGCCTTGATAAGTGAAAAATAAGAGAGTACATGATAATAAACGCAACATCACATACTATGAAAAATATTTGGAGATTTTTTTTAGTCATATTTCTTTTCATCATCTTTCTTTTTGTTATTTTAACAAATGGAATCAATATAGAAAACCTTGTACTTCCAAAAATTAAAATTTCACAATTGTACATAAAGTTAGATAAAAAACTTATTGTGAGCATGGATACATTAGAGTTAGATATAAAAAATGATAATAATACGTCACTAAGTGAAATAAAATCTTTAATAGATAAGCTTCCTATATTATATGCTCTTTTTAAATCAGTTTCTATACAAAATATTATTTATGATAATAAAACCTTGCATTTTCTATATAAAAACGAAATATTTTTTGCAGATAGTGATTTTTTAACTATTGATTCTAAAATAGTATCAAAAGATGATGATATAAAATTCAAAATAAATCAAATGATTTTAAAAGATTTAAAAATAGAGTTAAGTGGTGAACTAATAGTAAACTTAAAAAAAGAACTTTTAGATTTTAAAGGTAATTTTTCAACTTTTAATATAGATGGTCAAGTAGATTTAAAAATTGATAATCACATTTTATACTATCGCCTCAATACAAAAAAGTTTAAAACACTAAAACCTTTTATGGATTTTTTATCAAAAAAAACCAATATGGAACCTCTAATAAGTGCTTGGATATATAAAAAAATTGTAGCTGATGAATATCAACTTCATTTTTTAGAAGGTAAATTTAACTTAGATACATTTGATTTTTATCCAAAACTTATGAAGGCTAAAGCAACTGGAAAAAATGCTATTATAAAGTTTGATAAAAATGCTCCTAATGCACTCGTAAATGAGCTTGATGTTATACTTGAAAATGATGAATTAATTTTTGATGTAAAAAAAGCAGAATATCAAGGTAAAGATGTAACTAATACAAAAGTATATATTTACCACCTTATGACTAAGGGAGCTGGTATAGTAATAGAAATAGATGCTAATACCATTTTAGATGACTCAATCCACGCTATTCTGCATGCTTTTAATATAAAAGTACCTATTACTCAAACCTCTGGAAAAACTGAAGCAAATGTTAAAATAGATATAAAATTTTTACCATTTGGTGTAAAAAGCTATAGTGGCTTTTTTAAAATAAATGATGCAAACATAAGCTTAAATGGTTTACCAATATATTCTAAAAATGGATTCATAAAACTAGATAATGGCATGGTTTATTTAAAAAATGTAAATTTAAAATATGACACTTTATTTGATATATATACATCTGGTGATCTTAATTTAACAAATGGCATATATAATAGTAAAAATATCATCAATTCATTACATATAAACTTTGACACGATAAATCTTCTACATATAAATGATTTTAATACAACAGCAACAATGCATATACAAAACAATGGAACATCTATATACTTAGATAAGTTTAAAACCAATTTAGAATTTTTATCAAAAAACAATAAAGTAACTATAGATGATTTAAGCCTTATATATCCATATTCTAAACTTATGAAAGATTTTGATATAAAAGATGGTGAACTTAAACTAGAAACAGAAAATTTTATAGACTATAAAATAAAAACAAACCTAAAAAATTTGAATCTACCTCTAGAAAGATATGGTAAAAAGATAGATAAACTAGAACTAAATATTACTACCAATAACAAAAATTTAGAAGTTATTTCTAAAGATAAAAAATTACAATTAACTAAAAAAAATGGAATTCAATTTGTTATAAGAGATACAGATATCATATTTGATTCATCAAAAGATGATAAAAACATTGATATAGGTAAAGTAACTGTTATTGGGATAAACTCAAATATAATAGATATAAATACCTCTATTAAAATTCCTAGCACATACTTTACATATAAATTAAATGAAAATAATATGTCATTTAATAGTAATCTATTTGAACAAACTATTCTTATTGAAAAAACAAAAAACACTCTATATTTAAGTAGTGAAAATCTCACAGATATGTTTGTAAATACTATTTTAGACAAAAAAATATTTGAAAATGGTTCTTTTGCTCTTCATATAGATGGAAATAATAGTAGAAATTTTAATGGAACCTTTATGTTAAATAATACAACTATAAAAGGAATGTCATTTTACAACAACCTAATGGCATTTATACATACCATACCTTCTCTTATTACATTAAAAAACCCTGGTTTTAATGAAGATGGATATGAAATAATAGATGCTTTTTTTAACTTCACAAGAGTTGATGATATACTTACTATTGATGAGTTAAATATAGATGGTAAAAGTGCTGATATAACTGGTTCTGGAACTATGAATTTAAAAACTGATGAATTAAATATAAATCTCCAAATAAGTGTTTTTAAAAACCTAAGCTCAATAGTTAACAATATTCCTATAATGAATTATATTTTTCTAGGAAAAGATGGAAAAATGTACACACAAGTAAAAATAAAAGGAACTACTGAAAACCCAATAATAACAACTAATGTTATTCAAGATACAGCACTGTCACCTTTAGGTATTATAAAAAGGACATTAGAAACCCCATTTAGAATTTTCAATAATGATAATACCAAAAAATAACATCACTACGATTACCTTAAATGTTCTTTATAGTAAGTGCTAACAATACCCAAGATAAGATAAATGCTACTCCACCTATAGGTGTAATAGCTCCTAGCAATGTAATCCCAGTAAACGTCATAGCATAAAGACTACCAGAAAAAATCAATATACCAAATACCATACTATATCCAGCAATTTTTATCTGTTTTGATTCACTAAAATGAGCTATAAAAGCAACACAAAATAGTCCTAGTGCATGATAAAACTGATACTCAACACCTGTATGAAAAATAACTAACATCTCTTTAGTTACTATATTTTTTAGTCCATGTGCACCAAATGCACCAAGCCCTACGGCAAAAGCCATAAATATAGCTCCATAAAATGCAAATTTCTTTGTTAATACTGTCATAATATTCCTAATTTATTTTTTGTCCATCTTTTAGAGATGAAAGTTTCTCTTGTAAAGAGAGACTTATGTTATTTTTAAACAAACCTGCATAAAGTGTTTTACGATTAATCTCTTCATAAGCACCTAATAATCCAAGTTCAAATTCGACTGAATTTTTTAAAATTTTTAAAATCATAGTCGCATCATTTGGATTTACATGTGTTGGAGCTTCACTTCCAAATGTAAAATGTTTATGAATTCTCTCTATAAGTTTTTTGTTTCTTACTTCTATAAAAACTGATTCTAACGGAGCTTTAAAAAACATAACACCATTTTTAATATTTATAGATGTATATGTTGTATCTAACCCATAAATCTTTCTTGAGTGTGAATCAAAAAGATATAAACGTTTATTAAAATTTTGATGAAAATTATCTATCATCAAATCAAGAATCTGTAGTTTCTGCTCCTTAGTATAAAAATTACCTATCTCAGAAAAACAAAAACTCAACAAAGACTTTATACTATACCACTCTGTAGTCTCAAAAGAGTATGAGAGCATTCTTGTAGTTCGTTCTTTTTTAAAACTCTCTATTTCTGAGCTACTTTTTGTTCTATATACTCTAGGAACAGTGGTATCACGGTACATAGGACCAGGAAATTGAGCATGAATCACAAAACGTTCTTTATCTTCATGTTCCAAAATATATTTTAATCCACCAAGATAACCCTCATCTATAATCTTTACTTCCTCTTTGGGGACTTTAGAAATCAACTCTAAAAAATCACTATTTTTACACTCTTTATCCCAAATAGCACTAGGATATCTAAAAAAAGAAGATATTTTTTCCAAAACAGCGTCATTTGGGTCTTTATCAACAACTCTATCTATCCATGATGTCACAGTTCTTCTATCTTTTCCAATGATAGCTGCAAACTTTGATATGCTTAGTTCCGAACGTTTGTATATTTCTATGATTTTATCTACTGTTTTTATATTTCTCATAGTCTAATTGTACAAGAATTGTACAAAAAAAACAAATTGTATAAAAACTGTAACTAAAATATCACTTTTGTACCACCAAGTTTTCTCGTCAAATTGTATACTACATGTAAGAATAATCTAGGCGTAAGCCTTAGCTTCAATGCAGTAAATTTAAAAGGAAATTACATGAGCGCAATATATAATAAAGTTTATGCAGAGTCTATCAAGGACCCTGAAAAGTTTTGGGCAGAGGCAGCAACAAAAGTACATTGGTATCATCAATGGGACAAGGTTTTAGATGTTGTAGATGGACACTATCGCTGGTTTGTTGGGGGTTGTATGAATACCTGTTACAACGCTTTAGATTTACATGTAGACCATGGACGAGGTGAGCAAGCTGCACTCATATATGATTCTCCCGTAACAGATACTAAAAAAACTTATACTTATAGAGAACTTCGTGACCGTGTAGCAAAAACAGCTGGTATGCTTGTAAATAAAGGTGTTGTAAAAGGTGATAGAGTAGTTATCTATATGCCTATGATACCTGAGGCAGTTATAGCTATGCTTGCATGTGCTAGGATTGGGGCTATTCACTCTGTTGTTTTTGGAGGATTTGCTGCGCATGAACTGGCAACTCGTATTGAAGATGCAAAACCAAGAGTCATCATGAGTGCAAGTTGTGGTATAGAAGTTAGTCGTGTAATTCACTACAAACCACTCCTTGATGAAGCTATAAAAAAATCAAGCCATAAACCTACAACATGTTTTATATATCAAAGACCACAAGAGAGAGCAAATATGCTTCCGTGGAGAGATGTTGACTGGGCTGAAGAAGAGGAGAAGACAAACCCTGTTGATTGTGTTCCTGTAGATGCTATTGACCCTCTTTATATACTTTATACTTCAGGAACAACTGGAAAACCAAAGGGTGTAATTAGAAGCAATGGTGGACACTCCGTAGCTATGAAATGGTCTATGGATAATGTATACAATGCAAAACCAGGAGATGTATTTTGGGCAGCAAGTGATGTTGGTTGGGTTGTTGGACACTCTTATATAGTCTATGCTCCGCTAATGAATGGTTGTACTACTATAGTTTATGAAGGAAAACCCGTACGTACTCCAAATCCAGGTGCATTTTGGAGAGTTTGTGAAGAGTACAAAGTAAATGTTCTATTTTCAGCACCTACTGCTTTTAGAGCTATTAGAAAAGAAGATTCCGAGGGAAAATGGACAAAAAAATACGATTTAAGTAGCCTAAAAAATATTTTTATGGCAGGAGAGAGATGTGACTCACCAACTTTAGAGTGGACCCAAAAAGTAACTGGTAAAGATGTCATAGACCATTGGTGGCAAACAGAAACTGGTTGGGCAATTGCAGCAAATCCAGTAGGACTAGACCCTATGAAAATAAAGGCAGGAAGTCCAACTAAACCAATGCCAGGATTTAACTTACAAGTTTTAGATGCAGATGGTAAACAGTGTAAAGCTGGAAAACTTGGAAACTTAGTTATAAAACTCCCTCTTCCACCAAGCTGTTTGATGGGAATTTGGGAAGATGATATACGATATAAACGCTCATACTTAAACTTTTATGATGGATACTATCTTACAGGAGATTCAGGATATATAGATAAAGATGGTTACGTTTGGGTTATGGGTCGTATGGATGGCGTTATAAACGTAGCAGGTCATCGTCTTTCAACTGGAGAGATGGAAGAAGTAGTTGCGAAACATCCAGACGTTGCAGAGTGTGCAGTAATCGGAGTTGATGATGAACTTAAAGGTGAAGTTCCTATGGGCTTTGTAGTACTTAAAGAGGGTATAGAGAGAGATCCACAATCACTTGCAGAAGGTATAGTTCAACTAGTACGTGATGAGATAGGAGCAGTTGCAAGTTTCAGAATAGCAACTGTTGTAGACAGATTACCAAAAACAAGAAGTGGAAAGATACTAAGAGGAACAATGAGAAGCATGGCAGATGGTAAAGAGTGGAATATGCCTTCAACTATAGAAGATGAAACAGTATTACCAGAAATAGAAAAAGCAATAAAAGCATTGGGTTATCCAAAAAAGAAGGAATTATCATGATAGAAAGTGCAGGAAAAAAATTTAGAGAAGCTTTGAAAGAGCAATCACCCTTACAGATATTGGGAGTTATAAACGCTTATAGTGCTATTCAAGCAGAACGTGCAGGTGCAAAAGCACTCTATCTTTCAGGCGCAGGTGTTGCAAATGCAAGTTATGGTTTACCAGACCTTGGTATGACAATGCTTGAAGATGTATGTATTGATATAAGACGTATAACAGGTCGTTGTGATTTACCACTTCTAGTAGATGCTGACACTGGTTGGGGTGGAGCTTTTAACATAGCTCGTACGGTAAAAGAGATGACAAAAGCAGGAGCAGCAGGGTGTCATATAGAGGATCAAGTAGCACAAAAAAGATGCGGACATAGACCAAATAAAGAGTTAGTAAGTATAGAAGAGATGAGTGATAGAATCCGCGCAGCCGTTGATGGAAAAACTGATCCTGATTTTGTAATCATGGCTAGGACTGATGCACATGCTAGTGAAGGTCAAGATGCAGCTCTTAAACGTGCTCATGCTTATGTAGAGGCTGGAGCTGATATGATATTTGCAGAAGCAATACACACACTCAAAGAGTATGAAGACTTTACAAATGAGATAAAAGTACCCGTTTTAGCAAATATCACAGAGTTTGGTGCAACTCCAATGTTTACAGTTGATGAGTTGGCAAGTGTTGGAATCAGCATGGTTCTTTACCCACTTTCAGGGTTTCGTGCTATGAACAAAGCAGCATTAAATGTTTTTGAAGCTATCTTAAACAAAGGTACACAAAGCTCTACACTTGGCATTATGCAAACACGAATGGAACTATATGACATGCTTGATTACCACTCTTATGAAGATAAACTAGACGCACTTTTTTCAAAGGATAAGGGATGAGTTTTAAACCAAAAAAATCGGTAGCCTTATCAGGAACAGCAGCAGGAAATACAGCTATCTGTACAGTTGGACTTACTGGAAATGATTTACACTATCGTGGTTATGATATTTTGGAGTTTGCAACTAAAGCAGAGTTTGAAGAGATTGCTTACTTAATAGTTCATGAAAAACTACCAAATAAAGCTGAATTAAGTGCATATAAAACTAAACTTCAAGCTTATAGAGATATACCAGATGCAGTTAAAACTGTACTAGAGCAACTACCAAAGTCAACTCATCCAATGGATGTGATGAGGACAGGTTGTTCAGCTTTAGGTTGCATTGAGCCAGAAGATGAATCTCATCCAAAAGACAAAGCACAAGATATTGTAGATAGACTTATAGCCTCTTTTGGCTCTATTTTACTCTATTGGTATCACTATACTCATAATAACAAAAAAATAGAACTTCAAACTGATGATGACACTATTGCCGAGCATTTTTTACATCTTCTTCATGGTCAAAAACCAAAAGAATCATGGATAAGAGCCATGCATATATCCTTAATCCTTTATGCAGAACACGAATTTAATGCTTCAACATTTACAGCTCGTGTAATTGCTGGAACAAGTTCTGATATGCACTCTGCTATCACAGGAGCAATAGGAGCTTTAAGAGGTCCAAAACATGGTGGAGCAAATGAAGCAGCCTTTAGAATACAAGAACGTTATAGCTCAGCTGATGAAGCCCAAAAAGATATAAAAGAGAGAATGGCTAAAAAAGAGATTATCATAGGATTTGGACATCCTGTTTATACTACAAGCGATCCTAGAAATGTAGTTATAAAAAAAGTAGCTAAAGAACTCTCACAAGAGAACAATGACACTCTTATGTATGATGTTGCAGAGCGTATAGAGGCTGTAATGTGGGATGCTAAAAAAATGTTTCCAAATCTTGACTGGTTTTCTGCTGCCTCGTATAACCAAATGGGAGTTCCAACAGATATGTTTACACCTCTATTTGTTATCTCACGTACTACTGGCTGGGGAGCACATGTAATAGAACAACGTGAAGATGGAAAGATTATTCGCCCTTCTGCTTTATATGTTGGTCCACATGATTTGAAATTTACTCTACTTGATGAGAGAGATTAACTATGAATAGTAAAAAGTATCTAAAAAAGCTAGAGAGCTTTGATACAAGTTTTTATGATGTAAAAATGGCAGTTGAAGAGATTGAACCTAACTCATTTGAAAAGATGAATTACACTTCAAGAGTATTGGCTGAAAATCTTTTAAGAAAGTGCCCTAGTAAAGACTTAAAAGACTCACTCATACAACTTATAGAAAAAAGAGCTGATAAAGACTTTCCTTGGTATCCTAGTCGTGTAGTAACACACGACATACTTGGTCTTACTGCTTTGGTTGACCTTGCAGGGTTACGTGAAGCAATCGCTAAAGAGGGAGGAGACCCTACAAAAGTAAATCCCGTAGTTCCTACTCAACTTATAGTTGACCACTCTTTAGCAGTAGAGTGTGGAGGATTTGACCCTGAAGCATTTAATAAAAATAGAGTTATAGAAGATAGAAGAAATGCAGATAGATTTCACTTTATAAACTGGACTAAAGAGGCATTTGATAATGTAGATGTTATACCTCCAGGCAATGGAATAATGCACCAAATAAACTTAGAAAAAATGTCACCCGTTATCCATAATGAAAACGGTATTGCTTATCCTGATACTCTAGTTGGAACTGATAGCCATACTCCTCATGTCGATGCACTTGGTGTAATTGCCATTGGGGTTGGTGGACTTGAAGCTGAAAATGTTATGCTTGGTAATCCCTCTTTTATGAGAGTTCCTGAGATAGTTGGAGTTAAAATTGTAGGTAAAAGAAGTGAGGGAATAACTGCAACTGATATTGCTTTAGCTATGACATCTTTTTTACGAGAACAAAAAGTCATATCTTCTTTCTTAGAGTTTTACGGTGAAGGTTTAGAGTATCTTACACTTGGAGACCGTGCTACAATCTCTAACATGACACCAGAGTATGGAGCAAGTGCTGCTATGTTTGGTATAGATAATCAAACACTAGAGTATTTAACACTTACTGGTCGTGAAGCCAAACAAGTTAAACTTGTAGAAGCTTATGCAAAAGCAAATGGCTTATGGGCAGATGCACTAAAAGATGCAACTTATGAAAGAGAATTGGAGTTTGATTTATCAAGTGTAACTAGAAGTCTAGCAGGTCCTTCAAAACCTCATAAACTCGTACCTACAAACACTCTTAAAAGTGAAGGAATTATAAAAGAGTTTATCACTGATGGAGATAAAATGCCTGATGGTGCTATTTTGATTGCTGCGATTACAAGTTGTACCAATACAAGTAACCCTAGAAATGTTGTGGCTGCAGGACTACTTGCAAGAAATGCAAACAGATTAGGTTTAAAAAGAAAACCATGGGTAAAGTCGTCTTTAGCACCTGGGTCTAAGGTAGTAGAAGAGTACTTAAAAGATGCAAATCTTCTTAGTGAACTTGAAAACTTAGGCTTTGGAATAGTTGGTTTTGCTTGTACAACATGTAACGGTATGAGTGGAGCACTTGACCCTAAAATCCAAGCTGAAGCAGTAGACAATGATATATATACAACAGCTGTACTTTCAGGAAATAGAAACTTTGATGGAAGAATTCATCCTTATGTAAAAGAGGCATTTTTGGCCTCTCCTCCTCTTGTTATAGCTTATGCATTAGCTGGTTCTATACGGTTTGATATAGAAAAAGATTCACTTGGAGTTGATAAAGATGGTAATCCTATAACTTTAAAAGATTTGTGGCCAAGTGATAAAGAGATAGATGAAGTTGTTAAAAATTCTGTTAAACCTGAAATGTTCAGTGCGATATATGAGCCAATGTTTACCAAAAGTGCACTTAGTGATATCAAAATATCTCCATTTTATAACTGGAATACAAACAGCACTTATATAAACAGACCACCATATTGGGAAGATAAATATATGAGTAAACCAGCCCTTAAAAACTTGAGACCACTAGGTGTGTTTGGTGACAATATCACAACAGACCACCTCTCACCATCAAATGCTATCTTACCTACAAGTGCCTCTGGTGAATATTGTATAAAAAAAGGGCTTCCTATTGAAGACTTAAACTCTTATGCAACTCATAGAGGAGACCACAATACAGCACTTCGTGCAACACTAGCCAATCCTAAACTATTTAATGAAATGGTAAAAGATGAAAATGGTGAGATAAAACAAGGCTCATTAGCTAAAATAATGCCTGAGGGTAAAGTGACTCGTATGTGGGAGGCTATAGAGACTTATACTAAAAGAAAACAGCCGCTTATTATCATAGCTGGTACAAACTATGGGCAAGGAAGCTCACGTGATTGGGCAGCAAAAGGTGTTAGACTTGCAGGTGTTGAAGTTCTTGTAGCTGAGAGTATTGAGAGAATCCATAGGACAAATCTTGTTGGAATGGGTATTTTACCACTACAATTTAAAGATGGAGATACAAGAAATACTTATAATATAGATGGTAGTGAGACTTATGAAATAGAGGGTAAGATTGAAGCTAGAGGTGAGCTTTTTGTTGTAATGAAACGTTTAAATGGTGAAATATTGAAAATACCTGTTACATGTAGACTAGATACAACAGCAGAGTTAGAAGTATACAATGCTGGTGGAATTCTACAAAAATTTGCAAAAGATTTTGTAGCAAAGGAACAGAAGTGAAGCAGATAAAAATCCCTGCAACTTATATGCGTGGTGGAACTAGTAAAGGAACTTTTTTTCGTATAGAAGATTTACCAAAAGAGGCTCAATGTGCGGGTGAAGCAAGAGACAAACTACTTTTAAGAGTAGTTGGTTCACCTGACCCTTATGAAAAACAGATTGATGGTATGGGTGGAGCAACTTCAAGTACAAGTAAAACTGTTTTGATTGAAAAAAGTAAACAAAAAGACCATGATATAAACTACTATTTTGGACAAGTATCTATCGATAAACCTTTTATAGATTGGAGTGGAAACTGTGGAAACTTAAGCTCTGCTGTTGGTCCATTTGCAATAAAAAGTGGTTATGTTGATAATCTTATAGACAATGGTATACAAGTTGTTAAAATTTGGCAAGCTAACATCAAAAAAACCATACTTTGTTATGTTCCTATAAAAGATGGTGAAGTTCAAGAGATAGGAGATTATAAGATAGATGGTGTTGCCTTTGCAGCTGCTGAAATTGGTTTAGAGTTTGTAGCCCCCGTTGACCCAAATGAAAAGTTATTTCCAACTGGAAACTTAGTAGATGACTTGGAAGTACCAAATGTAGGTTTCTTTAAAGCTACAATGATAAGTGCTGGAATCCCTACTATCTTTTTAAATGCAGAAGATTTAGGATATAGTGGTTGCGAACTTCAAAATGATATCAATCTAGATAAAGATGCACTCAGAAAGTTTGAACTTATTAGAGCCTATGGAGCAGTCAAGATGGGCTTAATCTCTGATATAAAAGAGGCTGAGACAAGAGCCCATACACCAAAAATAGCTTTTGTTTCAACACCAAAAAACTATACTGCTTCAAGTGGGAAAGAGATAACAACAGATGAAATTGATTTAAATGTTAGAGCACTTTCAATGGGTCAACTTCATCACGCTATGATGGGAACTGCTTCAGTAGCCATAGGTTGTGCTGCTTGTATAGAAGGTACTTTAGTGAATTTAGCTAGTGGTTGTGGTAAAAAGAGCACTGTTACTTTTGGACATCCATCAGGAACTCTAAAAGTAGGTGCAATAATAGACAAAAACAACAGAGTTGAAAAAGCTAGTATGAGCAGAAGTGCTAGAGTTATAATGGATGGTTTTGTTCATGTTCCTG
>CAZBPU010000028.1:0-17532 GCA_964493845.1 uncultured Sulfurospirillum sp. | reverse complement strand
AAGTAAACTGTTTTGAAACAATATCATTAAAATACTCAAATGATGATAGTATATCTTTGGCATTATCAGGATAAAAAACTCCTTCTACACTCATCTTACGATTCAACAATTACTCCATCTTTAAAAACTTTTTTTACTTCACCATAAAGTCTGTCTCCATTGTAAAGAGATGTTTTATCTAAAACTGTTTTAGATACTTTGTCATCAAATATAACCATATCTGCTCTGTATCCAACTTCAATCTTACCGATATCTTCTTGCTCAATTATAAGTGCAGGATTTAAAGAACACAGTTCACTAAGTTTTTGCATATCTATGATCTCACTCTTGACGAGATATGTATAACACAGTGATAGATACTCTTCTATAGAGCCTATTCCAAATTCAGCATCTTCAAAAGCAACATCTTTATGCCCTACTGATTTTGGAGAGTGTGCACTTGTAAGTATATCAACATTTCCAAGAGCAAGCTCACTCATCATAGCCATTCTCTCATTTTCATCTCTAAGAGGTGGAAAAATCTTAGCATATGTATTAAATCCATCACAAGCATCTTCAGTTTTACAAAGATGGTGGATTGAGAGTTCACTATATATATTTTTATTTGTCTTTTTTATATCTCTTATTATATTAATAGAGCGTTTTGTAGATAGTGATTGAAATATGATTTTTGTATTATTTATAAGAGATATTTCTGCAATTTTGGCTACTTCTGAATTTTCTGAAACTTTTGAAATACCAGGAAGACCAAGCCTAAAAGAGAGCTCACTTTCATTCATAACTCCACTATCAGACAAGTTTTCATTATAACATCTACAAAAAATCGGTGCTTGTTTCATTCTTGCATATTGAAATCCACGTTTTAGTATATTGGCATTACATGATGAAGTTGTCCAAATTGCTGTTGCTCCATTATCTAATAAAGTTGCAATATTGTTTAACCTATCCTCTTCATTTGATAAAGGAGCGGCTACATGTAAATCACACTCTTCAATTTGAGCTTTTATTTTAAAATGATCTAAAAGAGTTGAGTTATCTAACCTTGGTGTAAAATCAGGCATAATAAGGCTTGTTGTAACTCCGCCTTTCAATGCTGTTTTTGTAAGTTTTTTTAGAGAATCGCGATTTAATATAGAGTTTGCTAATCTTACATTTAAATCTACTAAACCAGGTAACAAAAAACAATTTTTCGCATCAATAAGCCTTACATTTTCTGTTACTTCTATGGTGTCTTCTATCTTCTCAATTTTTCCATCTATTATTAAAACATCTTTTATATCTAAATTTGCTAACTTAGCATTTTTAATTAATAACATTTTTCAAACCTTTAATTCTATTAAACGAATTTTTTATTATTTCTATATCTATTTTTTTATTTTTTACCGCTTTTAGTATGATGTTTGTTACCTCATTCACAACACTTGATTTTTGTGTAAAATAACTAGAGTATACTAATACATCAACTCCAGCATTTATAGCCATTATCACACTTTGCTTAAAACCATATATATCTTTTATAGCTTTCATATTCATGTCGTCACTAAAAACTACGCGATCAAATTTTAACTGCTTTCTCAAAACTCCTGTTATAATTTTTTTAGATAATGAAGCAGGATACATTTTATCAAATTTATCAAGATTTATATGTCCTACCATTATTGCCTCTACTTTTTTATATCTTATAAAATCATAATATGGCTTTAACTCGTTATATTGCCATGTTTCACTTACATCGGTAATACGTTTGTGAGAATCAGCTAAAGCACTTCCATGCCCTGGAAAATGCTTTAAAACACTAATTATACCTGCATCTTTTTGCGCTCTTAAAAACTCATTGCTATAAGCTATCACTATCTCTTCTTCAGCAGAGTAACTTCTATTTTTTGCTCCAATCGCTGGTGAATTAGGATTTATGTTTAAATCAACTACCGGAGCAAAGTTGATATTAAATCCATACTCTTTTAACTCATCTGCTAAGTTTTTATATATAGTATAACTCTCTAAAAGAGTTTTTTCTCTTTGCATATCATATGCTGAAGGATAATCATGAAAACCATTTTTTTTACTTAGTCTTTGTACCTCTCCACCCTCTTGGTCAATAGCTACAAAAAGTGGGTATTTTGACTTTGCATTTGATAAAAATGAAGTTAGTTCTTTTAGTCTTTTAGGGCTATCTATGTTATTGGCAAACAAAATTACGCCACCAATTTTACCATTTTGGATGTCAGTTTTTAACTGTTTTACCCATTTGTCACTAGGTTTACTACCACCAACACCCACCATAATCATCTGTCCAACCATCTCTTCTAAAGAAGGATTTTTTGCAAATAAAGATGAAAAAAGAAGTAAAAAAAGTAAATAATATCTCATTATGACAACAGGTCTTTTAAACTTGATTTTGGTGACTTACCTTTTAAAACTAAGGCAACTTCATTTGCTATTGGAGTATAAATATCATGTTTTTTTGAAAGTTCTAAGATTGCTTCTG
This sequence comes from uncultured Sulfurospirillum sp., assembly GCA_964493845.1. Taxonomy (GTDB): domain Bacteria; phylum Campylobacterota; class Campylobacteria; order Campylobacterales; family Sulfurospirillaceae; genus Sulfurospirillum_A. The sequence continues at coordinate 15,044 of CAZBPU010000028.1, read as the reverse complement.
TTGTAAAAACTCCCTCTGCTACCTCTCCGAGTTCAATTAAAATATCATCCAACTTTTCATCATTTGCTAAAGCAAATCCAACTCTATAATTACGAGAAAGAACACTTGAAGCAGTTAAAAAAAGGTCACCAGCACCACTAAGTCCTAAAAATGTCTCATCTTCAGCTCCAAAAAACTTTCCAAATCTTCTCATCTCAATCAATCCACGAGAAATCAAACTAGCTCTTGCATTATTTCCTAGTTTTAATCCATCACAAATACCACTAGCAATTGCCAACACATTTTTGTAAGCTCCACATATCTCAGCACCTATAACATCACAAGAAGTATAAGTTTTTATAAATGCTGGAAAAAATGAAGCAAATTCATCAGATAAATTTTGATTTGAGGAATTTATCACTAAACAAGTGGGAAGAGACTTCATAACTTCAGCTGCAAAAGATGGCCCTGAAAGAAAAGATAGGTTTTCTTGAGGTATAAACTCTTTATAAATATCATTTAAAAAAGAACCTGTTCCTTTTTCTATACCTTTTGCTGCAACTAAAATCTTTTGCTTATTGAATTTAAAATTACACTTTAACCACTCTCTAACAATCTGGGCAGGAAGTGCTATTACTAAATATTCACATTCTAAAGCTTCATCAAGTGATACAAAGTTTTTTATATCTTTTTTTCTTCTAGAAGTTATCTTACATGTAAAGTTTTTGCTTATTGAGAAGTGTATTGCTTGTCCCCATTTTCCTGCACCAATTACAGCTATACTCACTCTATTACCTTTTTAAATTTTTTAATATCAGATTTACTACCAAGTACAATAATTATATCGTTAAAATCTATTTTGTGATTTATTCCTTCTGAAAAGAATATGAATTTTTCACCTAACTCTTTATCTAACATTCCTAAAAATATAAGATTATGTTCTTTAAAAATATTCAAATCTTTAAAATAAACACCATCTAAAATAGAATTTTTTCTAATGACTATTTCGTTCATAGATAATTTATTACTTTGTAAACTAAACAAGTCAAGAACTTTAGATACTTTTGGTTTATCTATAATTCTAAATGCTTTTAATGCACCTACATCATAAGGACTTATTGTTCTATTTGCACCAGCAAGAATCATTTTTTTCTCATCTTCTTTTTTGTATATCAGTGTCAATATTTTTAAATCTTTATCTAAACTTCTTGCACTCAATGTAATAAAAAGGTTAAAACTATCATCAGTTGAAGTACAAAAAAGTACATCTATATCTTTTCCTACACCAACTTCTTCTAACATTTTATCATCATTGAAAGCTGAATGTTTAGCATAAAAACCATCTTCATTTGCTTTGGCTACGGAAAGAGGATTTTCATCTATAATTTGTAAATTATACTCATCCTTACTTAAAAGTTTTGCAATCTCACGACCTGTCTTTGAGTAACCAAATAAAACTATATTTATCATGTAAACTGCCTTGAAATACTCTTTTTAATATCTTCAATATTTCGTTCATCACCTATTACTACAAGGCTATCATTAGCTTCAACCATATAGTCAGAATCGGGGTTAAATATAAAATTTCTACTACTACCATGTTTGAGTAGTGCTATTACAATTATACTCATTTTATTCAACCCAATCTCTGATATACTTTTGCCAACTATATTACTACCATCTAAAATATTTATCTCATCTAATGAGATATTGCTTTTTTTCAAGATAATATTTTCAATTGCATCAAATTTTACAGAACTCCCAATATACTCAACAGCAACCTCTGCTACTGTTTCATAAGGGAAAATAACAAAATCAGCTTTTGCTATTTTGAATTTTTTTACATTTTCATCATTATTTGCTCTGACAATCACAACAATATCTTTTTTTTCTGCTTTTATAGTTAAAAGAACTGAAAGATTAAGTGCATCATTTTCTGTAGTCAATACTACCTTATCTACATCATTATCAAAAACTAAGTTTTTAATAGTCTCATAATCTGAAGCATCTGCTTTCATATAAAGATAACCAAGCTCTTTTGCTTTGAGTGTATTTTCTTCATTTTTATCTACAATAATGAAGTCTTTACCATTTTCATTAAGCTCATTTGCTAACGCCATACCCATTCTTCCAAATCCAAAAATAACAATCAAATTAGATAATTTATTTGCTTGGGATAAAAGTTTATTTTCTCTTACCATTTCCATTTTATCTGAGAGTGCATTTGTTACTATAGAAGTAGCAAGAACAAGTATCATAAAACCACCACCTACCAAAAATAGTGTGATTACCTTTCCTGTAAAAGTCACAGGAGTTATATCTCCATAACCAACAGTTGAAATTGTTATAATAGACCAGTATATAGCATCTAAATATGATTTTATATTAGGATTGTTACCAATACCTTCAAACACATACATAATTGTTGCTGACATAAACACAGCAAAAATAGCAAGGATAAATAAAAAGTTAAATTCAAATTTTTTATCACTAAAAACTTTAAAAAATGTATTTAAACTCTTTGTGTATCTGAATATTTTCAATAATCTAAAGATCAAAAATATTCTTAAAATTCTAAGAGGTCTATACGTCGGAAGTATTGCAAGAAGATCAATAATTGACATTGGTGAAAATATATATTTAACTTTTTGGACAATAATCATCTTTAAAATTTCTATTAAATGTACATCTGTACCATCTTCTACCTTTTTTTTATGATATTTTATAATGTTATATCGTATATTATCATGAATCCAAAATCTACCTAACCACTCCAAAACAAATACTGATACTGCTATATTTTCTATAATTTCAAAGTGATATGAAAGATGATGGGCTATATCATAAATTAATATAGATACTGTTAATAAAACCAGAAAAATGATAAATGCATCGAAATATGGCTTTATTCTTGATTTTTCATTTTCTAAAATATCAAAAGCAAAGTCTTTTACTCTTTTATACCTCTTTGAAGAATCTAAAAAATATGCAAAAGAGATAATTAGCTTTGCTAACATTTTGTATTATCCTAATCTCTGTTTTAATAATTCATTTACTTTAGCAGGATTGGCAGTTCCTTTACTAGCTTTCATAGTTTGTCCTACAAAAAAACCAAAAAGTTTATCTTTTCCACCCTTATACTCTTCTACTTTATCCATATTTTTAGCTATGATTTCATTTATAAGTTCCAATATAGCTCCATCATCACTAACTTGCTTAAGTCCAAGTTTTTCAATGGTTTCATCTATACTAATATCATTATCCATAATATAATCTAAAACTTCTTTTCCCGCTTTTCCACTTATCGTTCCATCTTCAATACGTTTTACTAAAGTTCCAAGTTTTACTGCATCTACTGGAGATGTCACAACAGTAACTCCACTACCAAGACGTCCTAAAAGCTCAACAGTAAGCCAAGTCGTACTCATCTTAGCACCAGCACCCTCTTTTATCATAGTTTCATAAAAATCAGCCATCTCAACTGAAGCTGTAATGACCATAGCATCATACTCTTTTATACCATATTCACTAACAAATCTTTTTTTCTTTTCATCAGGAAGCTCTGGTATTTTTATATACTTTTTCATCATATCATCAGGGATTATCACAGGAAGTAAATCTGGGTCTGGAAAGTAACGATACTCTGCACTATCTTCTTTACCTCTCATACTTCTAGTCTCATCTTTTTCTGGATTATAAAGTCTAGTCTCTTGAACTACTTCTGTTTCATATACTCCATCTTCCCAAGCTTCAGTTTGTCTTTGTACTTCAAACTCAATAGCTTTTTGTATAAACTTAAAAGAGTTTAAGTTTTTTATCTCTGCTCTTGTATAAAGTTTTTTATCTCCCTCTGGGCGAATAGATATATTGACATCACATCTAAAACTACCCTCTTGCATATTTGCATCACTAATATCCAAATATCTTAAAATTGCATGAACTTTTTTTAAATATCTTATTACTTCATCAGCACTTCTCATATCTGGCTCACTTACTATCTCAAGTAACGGAGTTCCTGCACGATTTAAATCAACATGACTATATGCTCCATAGTGAGTATTTTTACCAGCATCTTCTTCAAGATGTGCACGTGTAACTCCTATAGTTTTTTGAGTTCCATCTTCAAAATCTATCACAACTGAACCACCCTCAACAATAGGAATCTCAAATTGGCTTATCTGATACCCTTTAGGTAAATCTGGATAAAAATAGTTTTTACGATTAAAAATTGATTTTTTATGTACTGTTGCACCAATTGCTGTTCCAAATGCTATCGATTTTTTAACAGTCTCTACATTTAAAACTGGTAGTGCGCCAGGAAGTGCTAAACATACTGGACATACATTTGTGTTAGGCTCATCCCCAAAACTTGTTGGACATGAACAAAATATCTTTGTTTTTGTATTTAATTGTGTGTGAACTTCAAGTCCAATAACAACTTCAAATTTCATTTAGTTACCTTGTTTTATAAAATATCGAATTGAAGCAAATCCATACACCCCTGTATCTTTACAAGCTTGAATCTGTTCATATTCTAAAATTCCGCCAAGAGCGAAACAATCTATATCTATTTTATCATTTATTTCTTTTAACTTCTCTAAACCCTTAGGTGTTCCTTTGTTTGGAGTATAAAATATAGGACTAAAAGTGATAAAATCAGCTCCAAGTTTCTCTACATGTAAAGCTTCTTCTAAAGTATGAGTAGAGGCCACTACATGTAATCCAAAATCTTTTGCTTTTTTTATATCTTCAAATCTATTTGAGGGTAGATGAACACCATAAAAACCTAACTTATGAGCGAGTTTAAAATCAGTATGTAACAATATTTTTGGATGTTTTATTGTTTTTTTAACTTCTTCTGCTATATCTTCATAATGAGCAGTTTTTTTATCTCTTATGCAGATAAAATCAGGAGATTTGTCTTTTATAACATAAGAAAGTTTATTTGAAAATGCTTGTGGATTTGAAGTATAAAAAGATGGATCTGTTATCAAATAGCTTTTCATATTTAATACTCCTTTTTTCTGAATTTATTCAGAAAAAACTTATCACTCTACAAGTTTTCTTTATTTTGTGATTCTAGTATCTTTTCTAGTAATTTTGTTTGCTTTTTTATTTCCACTAATTTTTCACTTTGCTGATGTGCCATCTCAAAAAGAACTACAAAGAAAAGACCTCCAAGAGAGCCTATAAAAGCACCTAAAAGAGCAGTAACGAGACCAAAAGGATAAAGTGTAGTAAAAAAAGTTGTAGCACCTACAACAACAAGGGCCCATGAGGCTCCTTGAAGTAGGCTGATTAGTCTTTCGTATATACTACGTTTTTTTAACATAGATTGTATTTAGTGGTCACTTATTTGAACTGCACTTGAAAGATATACATAAGTAAGAATCATAAAGATAAATGCTTGTAAAAATGCCATAAATGTTAAAAGAGCAAAAGGTACCATAGGTGCTACCCAAGGAGCAAGCATCAAGATAACCATCAAAAACATATCATCACCTTTTATATTACCCATAAGACGAAATGATAAAGATACAATTCTTGAAAGATGAGAAACTATCTCAATAGGAAACATCAATGGAGCTAATACCTTCAAAGGTCCCATAAAGTGCCCAAAGTATTTTATAAAACCATTTACTCTTATACCTTCATAGTTATAGTATATAAATACTATTAGAGCCAAAACAATTGTCATACTAGCATTACTTGTTGGAGATTCAAACCCTGGAATTATTCCAATAAGGTTACTCATTAAAACTAACAGTCCTATTGTTGCAACTAAAGGTAAATACTTTCTTGCCAACTCAACACCTATAACATCTTTACCCATAGCGATAACGCCTTCTAAGTAAGCTTCCATAATGTTTTGTACACCATTTGGAACTAACTGCATAGATTTAGTTGCCAACTTTGCAAGAACTAAAACTATAATACCTACCAAAACAATATGAGCACCAATTAGAAACTCATGATTGTGACTGATAAGGCCTATAAATGTAAATACTTCACCCATTACATTTTTCCTTCACGTAAAATTTTTGTGATTATACCTTTGTTGGCATTAAAGCTTGGTTAATTGAGCCCTACAAATAGCTATATTTTGTATTTCTTTTCTTGTCCTATGCGATACAGAGCAAAATCAAACTTTATAGGATCTTCTAAATCTATCTTTCTAAAAGAGTCTGTCAATTCTAAAACTGCTTTAAAATCATAGCTTTTTCTTTTTACTAATCCAAGTTTTTGTCCAACTTTAAAAGTATGAGTATCAAGAGGAACTAATAAATCTTTTTTACTAACACTGCTCCAAAGACCCATATCTAAATTATCATGTCTTACCATCCATCTAAGATACATATGCCATCGCTTATATGGAGAATTAGTTTTAAAAGTAGGTACTTTTCCTATCAAAAATTCATACCCACGAGAACGATATGAATTTAAGTCATATATATAAGAGATAATAGAACTCAATCCATCCATAACATCTCTTTTTTTTGAATACCCTTTATAAAATTGTTCTTCAATGGAGATAGAATTTTTAAGCAAACGCATCGTTTTAAAAAACTCAAATACATCTTTATTTGACTGAAATCTATAATATGGATTCTGAGTTATCTCTTTATCATTATCTAAAAGAGTGAAATCTAAACTATCTAAAAACTTAACAATTAACTTAGCATTTCCATATGCAAAAAGTGCACATATAAGTGATATATACTCATCATTATATCTTTTAGCAACCATAAGAGGGTCTGGTTTCTCCACACTCAACTCGTTAAAACTATCCCTTTGTTTTGCTTCTTCTATTAGTATCTGAGCTACACTATTCTCCATGTTGCTCTTTTGAGTCAGTTTTAGTTTGTAGATAATCTGATATATTTATTAGTGAGTAAGTAACTATAAAAATCATAAGACCAGGGAAAAAACTAAGCCACCAAGCTATATCTATAACCTCTTTACCTTCACTTAAAATTGTTCCCCAACTTATCTGTGGAGGGTTTATACCAATTCCTAAAAAACTAAGTCCACTCTCTGCTAAAATAGCGCCACTAATACCAAAAGTAAAACTAATAAAAAATATAGGAGCAAGTATAGGAGTAAAATACTTCAATATAATTTTTAGAGAATTAACCTTCCCTATTTTCAATATTTTTATAAAAGGAGCATTTGAAATTGCAAAACTCTCACTTCTTATCATCCTAGCCATTCCCATCCAGCCTGTAATAGAAATCACAACAATAATAACCCAAACTGAAGCATTAACATAACTAACAAGTGCTAAGAGTAGAAAAAATGTTGGAAATGTAAGAAACAAATCAATCAAAACTACAATAGTCTTATCTGTTGTGCCCTTAAAGAAACCCGCACTAACACCTATGATAAGACCAGCTAAACTAGTAATAACAGCACTAATTAGTCCTATTGTTAAAGATATCTTACCACCTTCCATAACTCTAGCTAGTAAATCTCTACCAAGCCTATCTGTTCCCAAAGGATAATCCCAAGAAGGTGGCAAGAGTATTGCTTCTGGATTTAACTCATAAGCTAAACCTGAGTAAAAATACAATCCAAAAAAAGATAAAAATAGTACACTTATAATTGAAATTGTGCTAAAAATTGGAAACTTCACTACTGTTTAATTCCTAATAGTGTATTTAACATTTCATCTATAGTTGTTATAACTTTTGCATTTGCTCCATATGAAGCTTGATATTTCATCAAATCTATTAACTCTTCATCAACATTTACACCACTTATAGATTGAAATTCAGCATTTACAGTATTAAAAAGTGCTGTACTTGTATCATAATTTCTTCCTATACTCTCTGCATCAGTAGCAATTTGTGTTGTAGTAAACCGATAAAATCCTTCAATAGTATCATTTACAGTAGTATTATTTGCTCTATTAAAATCAAATTTATCATATTGCATTTGTACCATATCATTTGCAACATTATTATTACCATCAATTGGGGCACCATATGCATTCATAGAAGATGAATCCTCTTTATATTTTGCAACTACTCCTATATTAGAAGCATTATTTCCTTCTAAAAAAGCACTCATACCAACTGCACCTGCAAAATTAGTACCATTATCTTCTATTGCTATAGTGTATCCTGATAGACTATCTATAGCATCAAAAGCTAAAACCCCTCTATTTGTATTTGTATTATAACCATAAACAGCATTAAAGTAATCATCTATGTCGTTTAATGAGTTATTATCACTATTGTCATCACTACTTGTATTAAACTGAGAAACTATACTATTTGTGCTTCCATCATCCATAGTTGTTAACTCATTTACACTTATAGTTTTTCTACCTGTTTCATGTCCTTGATTATCATACATAACAACATCAAATGTACCTTTATCTAAACTATCACTATAGTTCATCAAAGAACTATCACTTTTTAAATCATCATTATAAAATGAATTCATACTAGGCTGTGCACTTCTTGCATAAATGTTATTAGTCTGTTCAACAAATGTTTTTGCAAATGCATCTAAATCATCGACATAACCTTGTAAAATACCATCTGTCGGATATGAAGAGCCTGTTGCTTTATCTATATTTCTACCTCTAAGATCTAGCATTGCTCCTATTTTTCCACCTGTAATTTTTTCAGTTATCTCTACTTTTGAATCATCCTGAGATACGGAATATACTGAATAGTAACTACTATCATTACCATCATTTGAAATTTCTAAAGGATGAAATGTAAATCCATCTACAAAAGAGTTACCAGCTATATTCATATGGTATTCTGTGCCTTGATCAGTTAAATTTGGATCAATTACATTTTCTGTTTGCATTTCACCTTTAAAAACAGAAACATCTAATAAATCTGATAATGTTAATTCTAGTTTATCTCTTTGATCTCTTAAATCATTCGCTCTGTTTGGCTCAATTACTTCAGTTCTACTAATATCTTTATTTAATTGTGCTATCTGTTCACCAATACGATTTACTTCATCTAAGTTTGTTTTTAATTGGTCATTAACAGAGTTTTGTAGTGTTCTTACACTATCTCTTGATTGACTTATATTATCTGTAAGATTTATCGCACTCTCTACCAATGCAATTTTTTGTGATGAATCATCAGGATTTGATGCTAAATCATTCCAAGAAGCATAATACTCTTGTAAATCTGCGCCAACACCAACTCCATCTAAATCAGGAAAATATTTTGCAACTTCTTCAAGTGTACTTTTACTATATGAATCATAAGAGAGTGAGTTTGAGCTATCTTTTAATCTCCCAAAAACATATTCATCATGGATTCTACTAATACTTGTTACACTAACTCCTGTCCCAACATCACCTGGAATTGTACTTAAAGGAGTACTCGCTTCTGTTGAAACTCTTTGTCTTGTATAGTATTCGTTATCAGCATTTGATATATTATGACCTGTTGTTGAAATCGCAAGTTCTGCAGCAGCTAATCCAGATACACCTGTATTTAATGTACTAAATAAACTCATAACTAAGCTCTTACTTTTAAAAATGAAGCTGGTTTATGATTTAGTTTATGGTAACCATCCATCTCCCTTGGAAAAACACTATCAAGTAATGAATTATAAAACTCACTTACTACAACTATAAATCTAGCATACTCTTTATTTTTTTGTTTTAGTGCAAGAAGTTTCTCTTTCATTTTTTCAAGCATCTCTTGTTGTGAGTCATTTAAAATTTCTTCAAGAGGAATATTATTACTAGCTTTTACTAACTTCAATAGTTCATTATCAAGCATTGATTTTTTGTTTTCAAATGACTTTATTAAATCACTCTTAATTTTAGCTCTTTGAAAAATTTTTTCATGCTTAGCTTCTTTAATATCTACTATATCTTTAATGGTTAATTCTATTAAATTATCTATATCTTCAACTGAAGTTTTAAGATAGTGTGATAGCATAATTTGTCCTTTATTACAGGACTAAATCAGATCTTTGGCTATTGCCTGAGCAGTTTTTTCCGTGTCAATTTTATAATCACCACTTTGAATCTGTTCTTTTAAAGATTCGACTCTGTCCATCTCTTTTGTTTTACCAACAGATTGAGTCTCTTTTTTATTTTTAGAATCTATCTGCTGCAAATAAGCTGAATTACCAGCTGCAACTTTTGAAATCATTTCTAACCTTTATGTTAAATTACTTAAGCTCATTCAATATCTATACCCCAGACTAAGGAACAAACTTCAATACCTATATATCGGTCAAAAATAAAAAACTTTAACGACCCTCCTTCAAAAAATCATATAATAGTTCACTAAATCCAAATTTACCAGTTAAAGAGTTACTCATTGCATCATTATACATAGAGTTATATATCTTATCTCCGGCATCTTTTTCAAAAAGTTTATTATCATTTTTTAAAGAAATATCCAAAACTTTTTTTATAAAAAAAGCTTCAAATTTATCTGTCTGTTCTTTTAATCTTGCATCTGTACTATTTTCTACATCGATTGTCTGAGTATTACTATAAGTTGTTTGCATTAATGCTAAACTATTGTCAACCATTAAATTACCTCCAACTTAGCAGTAATTGCCCCTGCTCTTTTTATACTTTCAATAATAGAAATAATATCTTTTGGTTTTGCACCTAACTTATGAAGTGCTCTAGTTAAATTTGCTACTGTTATTTGGTTATTTTGCATATTTAAAAGGTTTTCATTTGCATTTATATGAACACCATCTTTCATATTTACACCATTTGCTAACATCTCTTTAGTAATCTCTTTTTGAGGAGAAATTTTAATAGTTATATCTCCATGAGTTATTACAACTGGTTGAACTTTTATGCCAGTACCAGATACAATTGTTCCTGTTCTCTCATCTATAATTATTTTTTGTTCTCTTTGATATGTAACATCTACCTCAAGAACATTTGCTAAAAACTCAATCATAGATTTATCTGCCGGTTTCATAAGTTTTATTGTTCTTGAATCTATAGCTACAGCTATATCCTCTTGAAAAAATTTATTAATACCTTTTTGAATAGAAACTGCCGTTTTAAAATTAGAATTTTTTAGACTTAATTTTGCATAATTTTGATTATATATATCATATACAATTTCTCTTTCTATAGTTCCGCCATCAAAAACTGTTCCAGCTGTTGTATGATTTTTTGTTCCACCGCCTTTACCATTTCTACCACCAATAGTAACTGGGCCTTGAGAAAGTGCATATATATTTCCATCCACTCCTTTTAATGCTGTCATTAAAAGAGTACCTCCTTCAAGTGATTTTGCATCACCTATTGAAGATATAGTAATATTGATTTTATCGCCTTGTCTTGCAAAGGCAGGAAGAGAAGCTGTAACCATAACTGCTGCAACATTTTTAGATTTAATTGCATTAGGATCAATCTTTACTCCAACTGTTTGGAGAAGATTAGACATAGACTGTATAGTAAACGCAGAAGAAGAACCATCACCAGTACCATCAAGACCAACAACTAAACCATAGCCTATAACTTGGTTTTCTCTAACACCGATAATGTTAGCAATCTCTCTAATTTTTTCAGCATTTAGTGATGTAATAGTTAATAGTAGTAAGAATAACAAACTTACATATCTCATAATCTTCCTTTGACTTAGTTAGCATAATCAAAGCAAATGGTGTTCCATGTTTATATGTAATAAGTAAGTGTGCTCTTTCCAAATTTTTTTATTTTTTTAATTGTATAGCCGCCAATATTTTCTGGCATTTTTTGGCTACTCATATGTTCAACAATAATTAAATGAGACAAATCTTTTGGTATACTTTCTATCAATTTTATAGTGTTTTGATATATCTCTTCCATACCTTCTCTTATTGAAAATGGTGGGTCAAAATAGAAATAAGCTTTTTTTTTCAATTTTCGTATAAACTTTGGAAACTCTATAAAACTATCCCCATCTATACAAGTAGTATCATTTTTAGCAATTCTATTACAATTTTCTAATAAAACAGCATAAGCTTTTCTATTTTTCTCAAAAAAATAAGCATGATTTGCTCCACGACTCAAAGCTTCAAGTCCCATAGAACCACTACCACCAAATACTTCTACAAAGTTTTCTCCAACTATATCAAATTGAAGAGTATTAAACAGTGACTCTTTCATAATTGATTTCGTACTTCGTGTACTCTCTAATGAAGGAAGATTAATAGTTTTATTTTTATATTTTCCTGCTACAATTTTTTTAGTTATCATAATAATTTTTTATAACCTTTACTAAATCATCTCTAAAATTATTAGTAAGTTCTGTTATCTTTTTTTCAATTTTATCTATATCTACTTCTTTTACAATTTTTTTATCAACTTTCACATCTCTTTTTAAAGTAGTATTATAAAAATTTTCTATTGATAGAATTAAAGATGATTTAGAAAATGGAATATTTAAATTAGAATCATTATATGAGATATAAAAAAGTGGTTTATCTATCTCAATATGCCTATCAGCAATAACAAAATCACACTGTTTATAAGAATATATATGGTTTTTTAAAAATAGTTCTAAAGATTTTTCCAATAAAACAGATTGACAGGCTAAAGCAATTTTCACAAGCAACTCCAAATATTTTTTATAATATTATACTAATTCAAATAATAACCATATAAAAGTTAAAAAAAAAATTTATTGGTCGATATATGTAGTAACACATATTATTTAAACAGTGTCAAGGAGGACATAATGGATATATTTAGCTCAACAAGTAAACAAGTGGAGTCAATGGTATCTGCACCAAAGACGAGTGCCCCTACGCAAACAAGACAAGTTGAAAATTCACATCAAATAGCAAAAAGTGCTGAAGATAATGATAAAAATCAACAAATCAATACAAAAGAGCTTGGTGCGGCAGTAGATAAACTAAATAAAGATATGGAAGCATTAGATACCAATGTAAAATTTGGTTTTAACGATAAAATAAACACTATGTTTGTAAATGTTATGGAAAAAAGTACAGGAAAAATGATTAGAAAAATTCCTACAGAAGAAGCAATGGCACTTTCAGAAAAAATGAGGGAAATTGTGGGAACAATCTTTGATGAAAAAGGATAAATAATGGCTGATTCAACAATAAGCTCTTTAGGTTTAGGTAGTGATGGTGCACTGAGTTATGATGTTATAGACCAACTTAGAGAAGTAGATGAAAATGCTATGATTAAACCAATAGATAATAAAATAAGTAAAAATAAAACACAAGCTAATGACCTTTCTATTTTAACAACAATGACTGCAACACTAAAATCATCTACAAGTACACTTGCAGATGATATGACATATTTAAAGACTTCTGTTACATCTTCATCAGAAAATGTCTCAGTAACAGCAAAGTCTGGTGTTCCTTCTCAAGATTTTACTTTAGATGTTCAAACACTAGCAAAACAAGATATATATCAAAGTAACTCTTTTTCAGCAGAAAATAGTACTTTTACAACTACTAACGATACAATTAATTTTAATATAGATGGTAGTGATTACCAAATAGATGTAACTGCTACAACTACACTAGAAGAATTAAAAGGCCAAATTTATGATGCAACTGATGGTAAAATAACAGCTTCTCTATTAAATGTTGGCGGCGATAATCCTTATAAATTAGTACTTAAATCAACTGATACTGGAGTTAATAATGCTATAACTGTAACTTCAACTGGTGGAGGAACTGCTGTTAGTGACTTAGGATTTGATGATGATACAAATCATATACAAAATGCAACTGACGCAGAATTTACATACAATAATGTTTCAATTACTAGAAGTACAAATACAGTAGATGATTTAATAGTAGGAGTTACTATTAATTTAAATGATATTGGAAGCTCAAATATCTCTATAAAACAAGATACAAGCACTATTACAAATGGTGTTCAATCATTTGTAAATAACTATAATGAACTTATGAATAACTTAGCAGAATCTACAAAATATGACTCTGATACCAAATTAGCTGGAACTTTTCAAAGCTCTAGTGAAATAAAATCTTTACAATCAGATATGAGAAGACAACTTTTAACTGTAAATGATCAAGGGAGAAGTATAAGTGATTATGGTGTGACTATAAATGATGCTGGGTTACTAGAATTTGACTCTTCAATCTTAGATTCTAAACTCTCTTCTGATTCAGCAGATGTCGAAGATTTTTTCAATGGTACTAGCGATACAGAAGGATACTTTACAAAATATAATAATGTACTTGATTCATATATTAATAGCGATAGTGGTGTTTTAACACTCTATTCAAATCAATTAACAAATAGCCATACTGGTCTAGAAGATGAAAGAGCAAAAAATGTTGCTAGATTAGATGCAAAATATGACACTATGGCAAAAAGATTTGCATCATATGATGCAGTAATAAGTAATTTAAATGCTCAATTTGAATCACTATCAATGATGATAAATCAATCATATGCAGACAAATAAAGGAAAATAATGAGAACAAATTTAGCATATTCGGCATATTCACAAAATAATATATCAATAGAATCTTCAGAGAAATTAATAAAAATGCTCTATGAAGGTGTTTTAAAATTTGCATCACAAGCAAAAAAATCAATTGAACTTGAAAATACAGAAAAGAAAGTATATTGGATAAATAGAACAACAGCTATATTCTCTGAGCTACTTAACTCATTAAACTATGATGGTGGTGGAGAAATAGCTCATTATCTAAGTGGGCTTTATACTCATCAAATTAAACTCTTAACTGAAGCTAATATGAATAATGATACAAAAAAGCTTGATGAAGTTTTAAATGTTACAAAAGTACTTTTACAATCTTGGAATGAAGAAACTTCATATGACTTGGATCAGTAAGTTTAAAATTGCTATTATTGAAGAGAGTACCAATAATATAGAATTACTTATAAATGAAATTCCTAAGATTGAATCTAAAGAGGAGTTAAATGAAGTATTAGCTTTAATTAGTCAAGCAATTAAAATACTTAGTGTTAAAAAAGACGAAACACTAACGACTATGAAAAAAATAAAAGAGGCAAAAAAATACCTTACTTAGGCTCCCAAATAAGCCTCTTTTACTCTACTATCATTTAACATATCTTTAGACTT
>CAZBPU010000027.1:0-17564 GCA_964493845.1 uncultured Sulfurospirillum sp. | reverse complement strand
GCATTTATAAAGCGAGAATAACTTATATCGTTTAATCTACAAGCAGCATTGATTCTTGTAATCCAAAGTCTTCTGAAATCTCTTTTTTTGTTTCTTCTATCTCTGTATGCATATACAAGACTTCTTTCAATCTGCTCTTTCGCTTTTCTAAAGTGCTTTCTTCTACCGCTATAGAAACCTTTTGCTAATTTTAATATCTTTTTATGGCGTCTTCTTCTAACTACGCCTGTTTTTACTCTCATTTGTGTCTCCTTGACCGTATTGGTGTCACATTTTGTGAACTTGCCCTACCTAAATAGGGGAACAATTAAATTAGTGCCTAAACACTAAAAAAACAACTTAAAACTACGCTTTTCCTAGCATACGTTTTACTCTTTTAACATCACAGCTATCGATAGTCTTAGGCTCTTTAAGACCACGCATCTTCTTTGGTGATTTCTTGGTTAAAATATGACTTCTAAACGCTGCACCACGTTTTATGCTATTCTTTTTAACTTTGAAACGCTTTGCTGCACCACGTACCGTTTTCATTTTTGGCATAGTAACTCCTTATTAAAATTATTTCGATTTAGATTGTATTAGAGAGTATTCTCCCTCTAATTTGTCTAAGAAACTTGCGATTATAGCTTAAAGTTTCTTAAGAGGGAGTAAAAATATTTATTTTTGCTTTGGAAGAGCAAGCATATTGACGTATCTACCTTCAAATTTTGGAGGCTTATCACGAACAGCAATATCTTCAACCATAGGCCAAACTCTTTCAAGTACAGCTTTACCAGCATCAGGATTTGCCATTTCACGACCACGTAAAAATACTCTAAATTTTACATGCTTTCCAGCTTCGAGAAACTCTCTTGCATGTTTGATTTTATAGCTAATGTCATTGTCAGCAATTTTAACTGAAAGTTTAATCTCTTTAACTTCAATAGTCTTTTGCTTTTTCTTAGCCTCTTTCTTTTTCTTCTCTTCTTGATACTTAAACTTACCATAGTCCATGATTTTACAGACTGGTGGTTTTGCATCAGGAGCTATAAGAACTAGGTCTAATCCTAACTCTTCTGCTTTATCTAATGCCTCATCACGAGAGATGATTCCGTACTGTGTACCATCATCACCTAAACATCTTACTTCTCTAGCTCTGATATCGTCATTTAGAACTGCATCTTGCTTTTTACTCAAAAGTGTACCTCACTAAGTTTTTCCTTTGTTAAGGACATAAATTCGTCCTTTGTTAGATTATACTGTTTTCTTTCTCTTCTATCTCTTAAAGCAACAGTTTTTTTCTCAACTTCTTCATCACCTATTACCAAAATCATCGGAACACGCATCTTTTCAGCGTTTCTAATACGTTTGTTTAGAGACTCATTTTTATCCAAAATATCAAAATCAACTCCATTTTTTATCAATTTACGCCCCAATTCTTTAGCGTAATCTTGATGAGATTCACTAATTGGAATAATTATAACTTGTGTAGGAGCTATAAAAAATGGAAATTCTCCAGCTACATGTTCTGTTAAAATTCCGATAAATCTTTCAAATGAACCAAGTATTGCTCTGTGAATCATAACAGGTTGTTGTTTTTCATTATCTGCGTCAGTGTACTCAAGCTCAAATCTCTGTGGAAGATTATAATCTACTTGTATAGTTCCACACTGCCACTTTCTTTTTAAAGCATCAAGGATTTTTATATCTATTTTAGGACCATAAAATGCTCCACCACCCTCGTCTATTGTGTACTCTAGCCCATTCTCTTCTAAAGCCTCTTTTAGACCATTTGTTGCTGCTTCCCAAAAGGCATCGTCACCAATTGATTTTTTTTCAGGTTTTGTCGATATCATTAACTCATATTTGAAATCAAAAGTTGTCATAATATCTTTTACAAACTCCATAATTTCCATGACATTTTCTTTAATCTGTTCTGGTGTACAGTAGATATGTGCATCATCTTGAGTAAACTCTCTCACTCTAAATAAACCATGCAGAGCACCACTTAACTCATGTCTATGAACAACGCCATACTCAAAAAATTTCAATGGTAAATCTCTGTAACTTCTTGGTTCATTTTGATAAATCTTTATATGTCCAACACAGTTCATAGGTTTCATGCCATACTCATTAATCTTAGGATTTTTTTCATCTCCCTCATTCATCTGAGTAAAGTACATGTTTTCACCATAGTTATCATAGTGTCCACTTATCTTCCATGCATCACTTTTAAGTATCTCAGGTCCACGAACAGGTTCATAACCTCTTATTCTATGTGCATCATATAAAAGACGCTCTAATCTACTTCTTAATCTAGCTCCATGGGGAAGCCACATTGGAAGTCCAGCACCTAAAGTTTCATCAAAAGCAAAAAGTTTCATTTCTCGACCAAGTTTTCTATGGTCTCTCTTTTTTGCCTCTATTATCATTTTATTATAATCAGTTAAACTCTGTTTATCTGCAAATGCAATACCGTAGATACGTGTAAGCATCTCACGATTTTCATCACCACCTAAATACGCTCCTGCAACTCTTGTGAGGCTAAAAAATCTTAAAAATTTTGTATTTGGTACGTGAGGACCACGACATAGGTCTTCAAAATCACCTTGTTTATAGGTAGAAACTTCACCATCTGGTATACGAAGAAGAACCTCTTGTTTCAAATCATCATCTTTAAACTGTTCAACTACTGCTTTTTTAGTAGTAGTTGTTTTTATGATTGGAAGCTTTCTTTTAGCAATCTCTTTCATCTTTTTTTCAATAGTTTTTAAATCTGAATCACTTATCTTCTCTTGTGTTCTAAAATCATAATAAAATCCATCTTCAATGACAGGCCCTACAAAAAACTTTGCATCAGGATATAACTCTTTGATAGCTTGAGCCATCATATGTGCAGTCGAATGACGTATTACATGTAAGGCATCATCAGAGTTGTCAAATAAAACTTCTTGGAGATTATCGGGAGAAGAAACGCTTTGTGTGTCAGTTAGAGTTACGCCATCTCTATAGGCTATAACTGTGTTTTGCATGTATTTCCTTTACTTAATAGAACTCCCAAACAGTGAGAGAACAAAATATGGTGGCCACGATTGGACTTGAACCAACGACCACTACCATGTCAAGGTAGTGCTCTACCAACTGAGCTACGCGACCATATATTTAAAACGTGATTTTACTTAAAAATGACATAAAACTTACTTAAGTTTTAAAACTGTCAATATGGTTTTGCTATAATTACAAAAAATATAGGATTTGATATGCAATACTTGATGGCAATAGATGCAGGTACAGGAAGTGTTCGGGCTGTTGTTTTTGATACTTTAGGAAATCAGATAAGTGTTGGACAAAGAGAGTGGACTCACTTAGAAGAGCCAAATATAGCAAATAGTATGAGCTTTGATTGTCAAACAAATTGGGATTTAGTTTGTGAGTGCATAAAAGAGGCTTTACATGTAGCCGATATAAATGGTGAAGATATAGTAGCTCTTAGTGCTACAAGTATGCGTGAGGGGATTGTACTTTATGATAAGTTTGGAAAAGAACTTTGGGCTGTAGCCAATGTTGATGCTAGAGCAGATAAAGAGGTAAAGTATTTAAAAGATAATTTTGATGGAATTGAAGAGAAGTTTTATGCTCTTAGTGGACAGACTTTCGCTCTTGGGGCATTACCTAGGATTTTGTGGCTTAAAAATAACCAGCCTGATATTTATGAAAAAGTAGATAAAATCTCTATGATAGGAGATTGGATTTTAGCAAAACTTAGTGGTATTATAGCAACAGACCCTAGTAATGGTGGAACAACAGGTATATTTTCTTTAAAAGACCGTGATTGGGTATCTGATATGGCTAAACAAATAGGTATAAAAGATGATATTTTTCCTCCAGTTTTAGAGGTGGGAACTCTTATGGGAAGTGTTACATGTAAAGAGTCTGGTTTGGGAAAAAATACAAAAGTAGTTATGGGTGGAGGAGATGTTCAGCTTGGATCTGCTGGACTTGGAGTCGTGAGAGAGGGACAAGTAGCGATTCTTGGTGGCTCATTTTGGCAACAAGTTGTAAATATACCAAGCAAAACAAAACCTCCTAAAGATATGAGTATAAGAGTTAATCCTCATGTTATAGATGGACTTAGTCAAGCAGAAGGAATCACTTTTTTTAGTGGGCTTGTTATGAGATGGTTTAGAGATGCTTTTTGTGATTTGGAAAAAATTGAAGCAAAAAAGAGTGCTAAAGATACTTATACTATACTTGAAGAAAAATCAAAAGATGTCCCAATAGGTTCGTATGGAATAATACCAATTTTTAGTGATAGCATGAAATATGGAAAGTGGTATCATGCAAGCCCAAGTTTTTTAAATCTCTCTCTTGATTCATCTACATGTAACAAGTATTCGATGTTTAAAAGCTTGCAAGAGAATGCTTGTATAGTTTCAAAAATAAACTTGGAGAATATAGAGTCTTTTAGCGGTTTAAAAATAGATTCTGTTGTTTTTGCAGGAGGGGCTAGTAAGGGTGAACTTTGGAGTCAAACTCTTGCAGATGTACTTGGGTGTAAAGTAAAAATTCCAAAAGTTACAGAAGCAACAGCTCTTGGAGCAGCTATGGCAGCTGGAGTTGGAGTAGGTATTTATAGTGATATAAAAACAGCAGCTATAAAGTTAGTAGAGTGGGATAAAACATATATCCCTAATATGGAAAACCATAAATTATATAATGAAATACAGCAAAATTGGCAAAAAGCTTATGAGATACAACTATCTTTGGTAGATAAAAATATAACAACATCAATGTGGAAAGCACCAGGATTATAAAATGAAAGTTTTACTTTTTAGAAAGAGAGATTAAATGAAATTAACAAATGAAAATGAACATGAGTATAGATTTGGGACACATGGACCAAAATATTTAACAAAAGGTCCAAAAGTTGATATGGGAGTAGTTGTGATTGGAGTAGGGGAGGAACATCCTTGTCATAAGCATGAACGTCAAGAAGAGTCCTTTTTTGTTTTAGAAGGGCAATGTGCTGTTTATCTAGATGGTAAACGGATAGTTATTAAAGAGGGAGATTATCTTCAGTGTGATTTAGGAGAGGCACATATGTTCATCAATGAGTTTGATAAGCCTTTTAAGTCAGTATTTATTAAATCTCCTCACTTTAAAGAGAAAGATTCTGTCTATATAGATTGGAAACCAGGAGAGGAATTTGTTAAAAGTTAACCGACTGTTTACTTTCGCTCTGTATAATTTCAACAAGCGAAAAATTCATATTTAGACTTAGAGTCTGACTCCACATAATAAAATTGAAAGAGATAAGCCAAGCATCTCTTTCAAACTTTTTACCTTACATTTACCAATATTTTTATTTTAGATATAATGACTTATAAAGATGCCATTAAACTTCTTGTAAGTGGTTATGCATGAAGACAATATAAAATAGGGCTATTATATGGATGCGAGTATAGAAATTGTTACTTCTACTGATAATACTATAACTTTTACATATAAAGGTTCGTGGACTTTAGAAAACATATCAAAACTCTCAAAAAAAATAGATACTAGATATACAAATAGTAGAGTTATTTTTGATTTTTCAAAACTTTATGACTTTGATACTCATGGTATTCTTCTAATTATAGAGACATCAAACAAACTTCAAAAAAAGAGCTGTGTAGTAGAAAAAGTAGGAGCGAGTGAAAAATTTAAGGCTTTGTATGAAGTCTGTTTAAGTAATTTTCCACAAGATATAAAATCACCTATGAAAAATGGGACAATTGTTGAGTTTTTTTATAACATTGGTAAGATAACACAAGAGTCAAGAAAAACTCTTATAAACTTTTTCTCTTTTGTTGGTGGACTTACTGAGGCAGTTGGAATGCTTGTTTTTAAACCTAAAAATATACGGTTTCAAGCTATATTTTACCATATAGAAAATAGTGGTTTAAAAGCTCTTCCTATTATACTTCTTACCTCTTTTCTTATTGGTATTGTTATCGCTTTTCAAGGAGCTGTTCAACTCGAAAAATTTGGAGCCAATATCTTTATAGTGGAGATGGTTAGTATATCTGTCACTAGAGAACTTGCCCCTCTTATAACAGCTATAGTTATTGCGGGACGAAGTGCCTCTTCTTATACAGCTGAAATTGGTGTTATGAAGATAACAGAAGAGATAGATGCTATGAAGACGATGGGTTTTTCTGTCTGGAACTTTCTTATTATACCTAGAGTTTTTGCTCTTATGATTTCTCTGCCTTTAGTAGTCTTTTTTGCCGATGTTGTTTCTATCTTTGGTGGCATGGTGATTGCATCTTTACAACTTGGAATTAGTTTTGAAGAGTTTACAAACCGTATGCAAGAGAGTGTTGAGATAAAACACGTGATTATAGGACTTATAAAAGCTCCTATCTTTGGCTGGATTATTGCAGTAATTGGTTGTTTTCGAGGATTTCAAATAAGTAGTTCAACTGAGAGTGTTGGAAAGTATACAACTATAAGTGTTGTAAATGCTATCTTTTGGGTTATAGCGATGGATGCTCTTATATCCGTATTTTTAACAGAGTTGGGACTATGAGTAGTGTTGTAATTGCAAAAGATATTGTTACTAAGTTTGGTACAAATATTGTACATGATGGCATAAGTTTTGAGATAAAAGAGGGAGAGATTTTTGGACTTCTTGGTGGAAGTGGAAGTGGTAAAACTACACTCCTTAGAGAAATGATACTTTTACAAAAATATAGTTCAGGAAAGCTTTTTGTTTTAGAAAAAGATATAAAAAATTTAAATGATAAAGAAGAAGATGAACTTAGAAGTAGATGGGGAGTATTGTTTCAATTTGGAGCACTTTTTAGTTCTTTAAGTGTTTTAGAAAATATTTCGATTGCTTTAAAAGAGTATACAAACCTTTCAAAAAGTGCTATAAAAAAAGCAGCTCTAATGAAACTTAATATGGTTGGACTTCCTCAAAGCTCTGCATATCTTTATCCTAGTGAACTTAGTGGAGGTATGAAAAAGCGTGTTGGTCTTGCTAGGGCACTTATCCGTGATCCAAAACTTCTTTTTTTAGATGAACCAACAAGTGGTCTTGACCCCAAGAGTGCAAGAGATTTTGATGAACTTATTGTAACACTTCGAGATACTTTGGGTATAACTGTTATAATGGTAACTCATGATAAAGATACTATTAGTTCAGTTCTGGATAGATTTATTATCCTTGGTAATGCAAAAATACAATTTTATGGAAATATAGAAGCTTTGAGAGCTTCTTCAAATGAAAGTTTAAGGGATTTCACTGATGGAAAATAGAGTTAGTTATATATTGATTGGTCTTTTTATTTTTATACTGGGCTTTTCTACTGTAGGTGCAATTTTATGGCTAGGAAAATATGCACAAAATGAGAACTACAACTATTATAAAGTAATTACTAGACAGAGTGTTTCTGGTTTAAACTCTAAAGCGCCAGTAAAACTAAGAGGTGTAAGTGTAGGTGAAGTAAAAGATATTTATATCAGTAAAAATAACTCTGAAGAAGTGATAATTCTTATAAAAGTTAAAGATGACACCCCAATAAAAGAGGATACTCATGCACTTATAAATCTTCAAGGTATAACTGGACTAAGTTATATTGAGCTTGAAGGTGGGGCACACAGTTCTTCGTTATTAAAAACTGGAGATACTGAAGATAGTTATGGTGTTATAAGAACCAAGGATTCTATTATCGAGAGGGTTGATAAAACTTTGACAGATATTGGAAATAAAACAAAAAGAATGCTAGATAAGACTAATGAAGTTATGAGTCAAACAAATCTTAATAATTTCGAAAAAATTTTAGAAAATCTTGTAAAAGTAACGGATAGTATGAATAAAACTTTAGAGATGCTTCAGTCAAAAGATAGTAAGCTTGATGATGTATTGGTAAAAGGGAAAGAGTTTGAAATAGCTGTTATAAAATCAGCAGATGAAGTAAGAAAAATGGCAAAAAATATTGGAATTTCAAGTCATGAAACATTGATAGCTATGCAAGAAGCATCTGATACTACTTCAAGAGTTATGATCGCACTTGACGATAAGTTAAAAGAGGGCAAACTTGATATTGATGTTATCGTTCGAGAAAATTTACTTCCTTTCCAAAATGATTTAAATGATTTAAGAACTCTTATCGTTGAGTCAAGAGAGTTGGTTTCAGAACTTAGAGATAGTCCAAGTGATATACTTTTTAAAGAGTCTAAGATAGAGTTAGCACCATCAGAGGAGAAGAGATGAGATATTTGGTTTTAGTAGTAGTTTTGTTTTTTACTGGATGTAGTATAAAAGATATTGAGACAAGACCTTTAAATTATAGATTAGAGCCAAGTTATCCTTTACTAGTAAATCATTCTAAAGATGATAGAGTATTGAGAGTACAAAGAGTAGAAGGGGATAGTGCTGTTATGACTCGCTCAATTCTTTATAAAAAAGATGGAGCATTGAAACCTTATAAATATGGTAGATGGAGTGAGCTTCTTGCTACAAGACTGCAAGAGATATTTATAGAATCTATTGAACAACAAAAGATTTTTAAAGCTACAGTTTCAAATCGCTCTTATGCAATGGCAGATTTGATTTTGGAGAGTAGTTTGGAAAACTTTGAAGAGGTTTATGAAGGTGATAAACCTTATGTACATGTAAAGATAAGATTTAGATTAGTAACAAGAGTAGGTGCAAAGATACTTGGGTCAAAGTTGATAGATTCGACTTATTTAGTAGAACAAAAAGAGGCTAGTGGTGTAGTTTTAGCATTTAATAAAGCAGTAGAGAAAGTAGTAGTAGACTTGATAGGATGGTTAAATGAGCAAAAGTGATTTTGACATACATAGAGTCTGGGTAAGTTTAGCAGCATTTGTTATTGTTATTGCTGGTATAAAAGCAGCTTCATCGATAGTAGTACCATTTTTACTCTCTGTATTTATTGCAACAGTTAGTGCTCCAGCTATGTTTTGGTTAGAAAAGTTAAAAATTCCTCGTATTTTGGCTTTTTTGATAGTTTTATCTTTTGTTGTATTTATTCTTTTGGGTTTTGGTTATATTTTATCAACTTCAGTTGATAGTTTTTTATCCAATACACCACAATATACTGAAAAGATAAAAGATATAGTAGGATCTGCACAAGGTATTTTAGATAAGTTTGGCATTACAATAGCAAAAAGTGATTTAGAAAATATATTTGACCCATCTGGTCTTCTTAATTTTGCTGGAGGATTTTTAAAATCTTTTAGTGCAGTTCTTTCAAAATCATTTATCATATTTTTAGGTGTTACTTTTATGCTTTTTGAAACATCAAGTTTGAAGACAAAGATGTATCTTATCTCAAAAAAAGATGCATCAAAAGAGAATCCATTTGAGATTTTTAGTAAAAAACTAAATAGTTATCTTGCTATAAAAACAGTTGTTAGTCTTATTACGGGGATATTAGTTACTTTAGGGCTTACTATTATAGGAGTTGATTTTGCATTACTTTTGGGAGTTATAGCATTTTTATTGAATTATATACCAAGTATTGGCTCAGTTATTGCAGCAATTCCAGCAATTTTAGTTGCACTTGTTGGACTTGATACGAGTAGTGTTGTATGGGTAATTATGTTATATCTTACTATAAACATAGTAATGGGAAATATGATAGAGCCAAAGTATATGGGAAAAGGATTAGGGCTATCAGTAGTTGTTATCTTCTTTTCACTTATCTTTTGGGGTTGGGTTTTAGGTTCAGTTGGCATGTTTTTAGCAGTTCCACTTAGTATGACAATAAAAATAGCATTTGAATCACACCCATCAACAAAAGCAATAGCTATGCTTTTAAGTTCCGTAGATAAAGATTCACAATCAAAACACAATTAAGAGGTAAAGTAAGATTATGAAAAAAGTTATATTTAGTTTAGTTTTTTTAGTAGTGTCACTAATAGCAAAGACAGATTTTTCTGAAATGAGTACAGAAGAGCTTTTGGCTATGATAGGTTATGTAAAATCAGCCAATCAAAAAAGTTTTCAAAAAGAGTTGGAGTTAAGATATCCTAAAATGAGTAATAAAGAGAAGAGTATTTATGTAAAGAGTATGAAAAAGTTGAAAAAAAGATGAGTAAAACTTCAAAAATACTTTTTTTAGAAGATGATACAAATCTAAATGCAACAGTTACAGAGTTTTTAGAAGATTCTGGTTATGAAGTAGACTCTGTATATGATGGGGATGAAGCAGAGGCAAAGATGTATGAGAACTCTTATGATTTGTTTCTTTTAGATGTAAATGTTCCTGGTATTAATGGATTTGAACTTTTAAAAAACTCTCGTGAAAATGAAAATAAAACACCTGCTATCTTTTTAACATCTTTAAACTCAATAGATGATGTTAGTGATGGTTATGAGAGTGGTTGTGATGATTATATAAGAAAACCTTTTGAACTTAAAGAGTTGCTTTTAAGAGTAAAAACACTTATCAAAAGGGAGTTTTTTCATACTAAAAAAGAGAGTATAAGAGTAAGTGAAAATATAGAGTATGATACTGCTACAAACTCTTTACATGTAGATGGAGAAGAAGTACAATTACAAAAAAAAGAGGCAACTTTACTAAAGCTTTTTTTACAAAGAAGAGAAGAAGTTGTGTCTCATGAAGTTATACTAGATACTCTTTGGGGTTACGATGAGGAGCCAAGTGACGATGCTCTTAGAACTTACATAAAAAGACTTAGAAAAATCATAGGGAAAGAGAGAATCATCAGTGTCAAAAGGCTGGGATACAAATTTACTCTCAAGTGAAAAAAAGACATTACGGTCATTTTTCCTTTTATATATACTTTTTACTGTAACTTTATTGTCTATTTTGGGGGCTATTTATTATGTTTTTCAAAAAGATTTAATGCTTCAAAAAAATAGATTAGAACTCTCTTATTTAGCAAATGAGCAGATAGTAAAACTAAAATCTCTACATGTAAACTTTGATAAAAATAGAATTTATCCAAGAGATAAGAGATTTAAATCTGCTATATATGATAGTTCCAAGAAAGAAATTTTTTCTACATTCGGACATAAAAATATAAATTTTGATGAAGTTATATATATGCAAGATGATAAAATATATCTTATAAAAGAGCCAGAATCTTACTACTTGGGTACAAAATATCTTGTTTTGGAGATACCAAGTGATAACTCTTGGATGAGTAAAGTTTATAACACTTTGATAGTTTATGGAGTTGTTATATTTATAGTTATGATAATATTTGGTTACTTTTTACTCAAATTATTTTTAAAACCGATGCGTGAAGCAATAGAACTTTTAGATAGGTTTATTAAAGATACTACACATGAGTTAAATACCCCTGTAAATGCTATCATGTCAAATATAGAGATGATAGATAAAACAAATTTAGATGAAAAGTTAGCTAGAAAGATAAAACGTATTGATATTGGAGCAAGGACAGTTTCAAATCTTTATCAAGATTTAACTTACCTAACACTTGCTCATAAAATAGTCTCCAATAATGAAGATGTAGATTTAAAGGAGCTTATAGAAGAGAGAATAGAGTATTTTTCACTTTTTTGTGAGTCTAAAAAACTAACAGTTAGTTTTAATTGTAAACAGAGACAAATTCTACATATAGATAGAAAAAAAATTATTAAGTTAATAGACAATCTATTTTCAAATGCTATAAAGTATAATAAAATCAAAGGTAGTATAGAGATAGTATTGGATAAAAACTTCTTTGAGGTAAAAGATACAGGCAGGGGAATAAAAAAAGAGAAGATAAATGAGATGTTTCAGCGTTATGCAAGAGCAGATGAGAGTGTTGGTGGTTTTGGTATAGGGCTTAGCATAGTAAATATGATTGCACATGAGTATGCTTTACATGTAAGTATCAAATCAAATGAAAATGAGTGGACAAAAGTGAGGGTGTCATGGTAAAAATTTTATTTGTTGTTTTTTTACATGTAGCTTTGTTTGCAGGAGTATATGAACAAAACTGTATAGAGTGTCATAAAAATATGCCAGTAAAAATCGATAAATTTTTTTATAGATATTTATTGAAATATAGTAGTGAGAAAAATCTTAAATCTGCACTTATAAGTTATCTAAAAAATCCAACTAAAGAGAAAACGATACTTCAAGAAGGTCTTCAAAATCGTTTTGGCGTAAAGAAAAAAACAGTTTTAAACGATAAAGACTTAAAAGAAGCAGTAGATGAGTATTGGGATATATATAAAGTTTTTGATAAGTTAAAATAGCTCACAATAGGCTCACTTTTATATTTTATAATTATATTACAAAAAGTCAATAAACTTTCTTTGCAAAGCAAAAGTTTTAGTGCGAAGAATTTTATTGAATAAAATTTAATAAAAAGGAGACAGAGTAATGAAAAAGGTTATTTTACTTTTAACAACAGTTTTTGCATTAAGTTTGATGGCAAATGATGGGGCAGGTTTATATAAAAAATGTGCAGGATGTCATGGAGCTAAAGCTCAAAATAAGGCTTTAAATAAATCACAAGTTATACAAGGCTGGGATGAGAAGAAGATTGTAGATGCATTAAAGGGATATAAAGATGGCTCATACGGTGGAGCTATGAAAGGTCTTATGAAAGGTCAAGTTGCGACTTATGATGATGCAAAGATAGAAGCAGTTGCAAAGTATATCTCTACACTAAAATAAAAGTTTATACTTAGGATTTAACCTCAGTACTAAGCTTTTTTAAGGACTATTACTCTTTTACTATCATGTTTTAAGAGTTGTAGTCCACATTTTTCTGCCATAATTTTTATACTTTTTGGGGTAAAGAAAGTTATATGTGTAGGGTCTCTTCTATACCACCATTTTAAAAAATCAGTTTTAGCATTTGTATGAAAAAGTGTCATTATGGAGATAATACCATCTTGATTGAGATGATTTGAGAGAAGACTCAATACTTCTTTAGGATTTTCTAAATGTTCAAAGACTTCTGTTGAAGTTATTAAATCATACTTTTTAGTTTTATAGATTTTTTTGGGTTGATAAAATTTATCAAAATATTCTACATCTAAACCTCTTCTTTTTAAAAGTTCGGCTAAAACAGGCGTTGGTCCACTTCCAAAATCTAAAGCATTTTTTATATTACCTAAATTATAAAGCGTATAGTCTAAGAAGTTATTAAACATCTTTACATAACCTTCATTTTCTAGGTTATTGTTATGATGGTCATACTGATTTTTTTCATTTTCTTTTGTGACGTAAAATTTTTTATCTAAAAATATTAACTCACAGTTAGAACAGTAAAAAAAAGTTTTTTTAAGTTCTATATCTTCAAAAGCCTCTACTAAAGTGTTACATATGTTACATTTCATAAATTTCCTATAAATTTAGTAAATGTTTATTTACTAATTAAGTTATTTATTGCTATTATATCATTTATGTATAAGTATATAATAGCTTTAGTCATAGTAATTGTTTTTTCTTTACCATTTTTAAATCTAAGTTCTAATTATAATGAAAAAGAGATTAGACTAGGTATGAGTGGTCCTTTTAGTGGAAATCTTCATACATTAGGTGAGGAGTTGATGCTCGGAATCAATGCTTATTTTAGACATATAAATGAGCAAGGTGGCATAAACGGTAGAGTATTTAGAGTTATAACTAGAGATGATAGATATGAGCCAAAAATAACTGCAGAAAATACTGAAGGCTTGATAAAAAAACAAAAAGTTTTTGCTCTCATTGGCTTTATAGGAACACCAACAAGTAAAGTAGCTTTACCAATTGCAATGAAGTATAGAGTCCCTTTTATTGGAGCATTTTCAGGGGCTAAATTTTTAAGAGCAAATCCTCGTAATCCTTTAGTTTTAAACGGACGAACAAGCTATAGAAAAGAGATAGAAGCTCTTATAAAATATTTTGTTGATGAGGGTAAGTATAAAAAAATAGCAGTTTTTTATCAAAATGATAGCTACGGACGTTCAGGGCTTATAGATATAAAAGAGATTTTAAGACATAGAGATGCAAAGTTAGTTGCTGAGGGTAGTTATAAACGAAATACACTTTCAGTAGGAAATGCTTTGTATGAGATATCTCAAAACAAACCAGAGGTAGTTATTTTGATAGGTTCCACAAAGCCCACGGCAGAGTTTATAAAACGGGCTAGAGAAGATAAAAATTTAAAAAATGTAAAATTTGGTGCTATATCATTTATAGGTTCTAGTATGCTTTTAAAAGCACTTCATGGAGATGTAAAAAATATAATTTTTTCACAAGTTGTTCCATCACCTTGGGGAGCTTTATCTCAAGAAGTAGGCTTGTATCGTGATCTTATGGATAAGTATTATTCTGGACGTGAGTATAGTTATGTCTCTTTAGAAGGTTACTTTGTAGCAAAATTAACAGCAGAACTTTTTAAGAGAGTTGGCAAAGATTTTACAAAAGAAGATTTTATAGATGAGATTAGATATTTATATAGTGAGATAGAAAAAAGTAGAAATTTAGATGAGAGTAAAAGAGTTTGCAAGTGTTTAAATAATGTATATTTAACATACTATGATGATGGAATTTTTTGGGATATAGATGAAAAAGATAAATAACCCTTTTAACGACTTTATGGCTAGTATAGATGATATGACAATAGCAAAAAAGACAAGTTTGTTATTTTTGATTATGGTTATTGGTATGCTTTTCATAGGAAGTTTTGCACATATGAGCTTAAACCGTATTAAGGGTGATTTTGATATTTTATACGATAAACGTATGGTTCCAGTTATTCGTCTTGAAAAGATAAAAGATATTTATACAGTAAATATACTAGATACTTTAAGAGATATAGAAAATAGCCATATTAGTGTTAAAGATGGCGAGAGTATTATACTTTTAGCACAAGAGCTAATAAGAAGAGATTGGAGCGAATATAAGACAAGTTTAGATATTCATGAGATGGATTTGATAACTGATATTAGTAAAGCTTTACAATCAAAAGAGAAAAAAAACATAAAAAGAGATAACACTTTAGAAGAAGATATGATTGAGGCAATTGAGAAAAAAATTGTTCAAGTAAATGTTATTCTTGTAGAGATTTTTAATCTTTTTAGAAGAAATCATACAGCAGATGCATTTAATCGTTTACAAGAAGATTTGTATCCAAGTGTAAATTCCATCAATATTCATCTGACTCAACTTATTAGCCTTAATTTGGAAGCAGCAAATAGCGGGAAATTGAGAACAGAAGCAGTTTATGAAAATACATTTGAGTGGATAGTAACTGCAACTGTTGGAACTATAGCAGTAGCAGCACTTTTAGCAACTGTAATTTTACAAAATATTAGACTTTTACATGGCCAAATGGCAAGAATGGTAGATGAAAAAACAAAAGAGTTACAGCTTTTAAATAGTGCTTTACAAGACAAAATTGCTATTGAAGTTGAACATAGTCGTCAAAAAGACCAGATTATGTTTCGGCAATCAAGACTCGCTGCTATGGGAGAGATGGTAGGAAATATTGCTCACCAATGGCGACAACCATTAAATGCAATTGTTTTAATTATTCAAAGTTTTCAGATGAAAAAGATGGTAGGAAAATTGGATGATGAGTTTATAGATAAACAAGTAGATGAAGGGATAAAATTAGCAACGGCTATGTCAAGAACGATAGATGACTTTAGAAACTTTTTTAAACCAAATAAAATTGAAGAGTATTTTAGTGCTAAAAGAGTTATAAAAGAGTCTATTGATTTAGTGCAACACTATTATGAAAAGATAGATATACAGATGAATCTTTTATGTGAAGAGGATTTTGAAATGCTTGGTTATCCAAATGAGTTTTCTCAAGTTTTGATGAATCTTTTTTCAAACTCAAAAGATGCATTAAAAGATAGAAAAAATCAAAAAAGATATATAGAGATAATAGTATATGTTGATAAGAAAAATAAAAAAGGAAAAATTTCAGTAGTAGACAATGGAGGAGGCGTTCCAATAGAGGTTATTGATAGAATGTTTGATCCATATTTTACAACAAAACACCAAAGTAATGGAACAGGAATTGGTCTTTATATGTCTAAAGAGATTATAGAGAAACAGATGCATGGTTCAATAGAGGTAGAAAATATTTCTCATAAGTTTCTTAATAGTGATGAAGTTTATGAGAAGTGTGCTTGTATCAGTATATTGATGCCGATAAATGAAAAAGATTAATAAGGAATAGACGATGGATTTAAATTGTTTAAAAGATTGTATTATACTCTATGTAGAGGATGAGCAGAGTGTACAAAATCAGACAAAGATGATACTTGATGATTTTGTAAAAGAGGTTAGAGTTGCTAGTGATGGGGAAGAAGGTCTAAAAATGGCACTAGAAGATGATATTGATATCATTGTAACAGATATTATGATGCCTCACAAAAATGGTATTGAGATGTTAAAAGAGTTAAAAGAAGTTCACAATAAAAATGTACCTGCTATCATAACAACAGCTTTTACGGAGACAGAGTATTTGATGGAAGCTATAAAGTTAAAAGTAGATGGTTTTATAACAAAACCTATCAATATTAAAGACTTAATAAACAGTATATATGTTGTTATGTTACCAAAAGTACAAGAAGAGGAACTTCAAGGATGTACCTATATGGTAGATGCTCTCTCTATTCTTGTTGGTGGTAAAAAGATAGAGATTTTAAAGTATATTATTAATAACCTTGATGAAGAACATGTATTTTATGGGTCATATCAGGATATAATGGAAAATATTGGAGTGAGTAAGCCAACAGTAGTCAATATGTTTAAGCAGCTAATCCAAGCAGGTGTTTTAGAAAAGATAAAAAATAAAGTTTATCGTTTTCAAAATACAAAATTTATAAAAGAAGAGGGATGATTTTGAAAAAAATTGTATTAGTATTACTGATTAGTTTGAGTTCTTTGCTATTTGCAGCAGATAAAACTGTGGTTTTTGAAACCAATAAAGGGGATATAGTGTTTAAGCTTTTTCCTGAAATTGCACCTAAAACAGTCGAAAATTTTCTTGGTTTAGTTAAAAAGGGTTATTATAATGGTATTGTTTTTCATAGAGTTATTAAAGATTTTATGATTCAAGGTGGAGACCCAACAGGAACAGGACGTGGTGGTGAATCTATATGGGGAAAACCGTTTAAAGATGAGTTTAGTCCAAATGTAGTTTTTGATAGAAGTGGTATACTAGCTATGGCAAATTCAGGACCTAATACAAATGGAAGTCAGTTTTTTATAACAACAAAACCAACACCTTGGTTAAATGGAAGACATACTATTTTTGGTGAAGTAGTTGATGGATTTGATGTAGTAAATGATATAGAAAATGTACAAGTTAATGGAAGAAACAGACCATTATATGAAATTAGGATAAAAAAAGCTTATATTAAGTAAGTGGTTATTTTATAATCATAAATATTATGGTTTTGTCATCAAAAAATAGATACAATATAGAAAAATTTCTTTGGAGGAATGCATGAAAAAGATTGAAGCGATCATCAAACCATTTAAATTGGAAGATGTAAAGGATGCCTTAACTGCTATGGAGATAACTGGTATGACAGTTAGTGAAGTAAAAGGATATGGTCGTCAACAAGGTCACTCAGAACT
>CAZBPU010000026.1:0-17682 GCA_964493845.1 uncultured Sulfurospirillum sp. | reverse complement strand
GTTTGCGGTACCGAAGGTCACAGGTTCGACTCCTGTCGGGCGCACCATTTTCTTCTCAATTTTTCAATATAATATTTGTTATTTCTTTTATACCATTTTTCATTATGGATGATAATAGTTTTTTTGAAAGTTCTTCTAAATCTATATTTTTTAATATATCTTCTAGTTTTTTTTCATCTAATTCATTTTCTACTTTTAATAAGGCTGCATTTTTATCAACTAGTACTTTTGCATTATAATATTGATGATTTTTTGCAGCATATGGATATGGTACAAAGAGAGCAGGAAGCCCATTGGCACTTAATTCCCAAATAGTACTTGCTCCAGCACGACTTACAGCAAAATCTGCTTTGTTTAGACTATTTAGTATATTTTTACTAAAATCAAAACAATCTACATCTAAAGAGTTTTTTTCATAGAATTCTTTACATGTTGAGTACTCTTTTTTGCCTGTTTGATGGATTATATCTAATCCATTTTCTAAAAGTATAGGAGCTATTTTCATTGCTAGTTGGTTGATGAAATTTGCTCCTTGTGAGCCTCCTAAAAAGATGATGGTTTTTAGTTCTGTACGTACTCTTCTTGAACTAAAAAATTTATCATTGACTGGATACTCTTTTACTTTTGATTTTTTATCATAAGAGCTAAAAAATTCTTTAGAAAATGGCTTTAAAATTTTGTTTAGTTTACCAATAACTGCATTTTGCTCATGTATATATAGAGAAGTTTGAGTTAGTAGTGAGGCAAATGATGCTGGTGCTGCTGAGTAACCTCCTACGCAAAAGACTGCTGTTACTTCGTGATTTTTTAAAATATCTTTACATGTAAAAGATGACTTGATTATATCTTTTAGAACTAATAGCTTTTTAAAACCTCTTCTATTTACAACTCCCTTAGAGTCTAAAAAATAAGTTTTTTCAAAGCCACTATCATATTCAAACCAAGATTTGTCTTGTCCATTTTTAGAGCCGATATATATAGGTTTTAATCCACGGCTATTTAACTCTTCTTTGAGTGCATTTGCAATAGCCAAATGCCCACCAGTGCCACCGCCTGTAATAGCTACCATCATAGTCTAGCTCTTTTACTTACCATTAAAACCATTCCTACTCCAAAGGATAGAGCTAGAAGGGAGCTTCCTCCATAGCTAATAAAAGGAACAGCTATACCTTTTATAGGTGTTATTGATGTTATACCATAAGCATTCATTAAAAATGAAAATACTATAAGAAGTCCAATACCTAATGAAAAAAGATAAAATACTTTATTGTCACTTCTACTAGAAATTTTAAAAATTCTGTATATTATAGTAAATATTGTTAGAGTTAAAAAAGTAACACCTAAAGCTCCAATCTCTTCAGAAATACCTGCTAAAACAAAGTCTGTATGAACTTCACTTAGATAGCCCAATTTGAAAAGACCATTTCCTAAGCCTTCACCAAAAAGACCACCATGTTTGATAGCATTTAAAGAGTGAGATATCTGGTATGGCTCAGGTGCATTTTCAACTCTAAGTGCATTTGCTATCGAGTCTGGAAACATAGATAAAACCATATCTTGTATGGTTGCCCACCAAGTTTTAATACGCATAATTCTTCTATCTGAACTTAAAATTGTAATAACAAATAGTGCAATAGAACCTATGATACTAATCATAAAAAGTCTTAGACTTGTTCCTGCAAAAAAGGCCATAAAAGCGAGTGTAAGAGCTAAAACTACAACTTGTCCAAGGTCATTTTGCATAATTGCTATGAGATAAATAACAAGTAGAAAAAGTCCTAAGTATGGTAAAATTAATAACAACTCATCTTTTAATGGTTTTTTGTCATCATCTAGTTTTCTTGCAAAACTCCAAGCTAAAAAATAGACAAATCCAATTTTAAAAAACTCAACAGGGGCAAATGAAAATCCAGGAAGTCTTACCCACCTTTTTGCTCCACCTGCACTTGTCACCATAGAATCAGGAAGGTAATGCATAACTCCCATTAATAATAATGATGAGAAAAAGATAAAAAATCCTATCCAAACTAAATATTTTTCTGGATTTAATTGTGATAAAGACCACATAATGAATATAGATAACATACCAACAGCAAATTGTCTTATAAAAAAATGCCACTCGTTATAGTGAAAAAATAGTGTTGTAAATACCGGTAATGAGAGTGAAAATACAATACTTATGAATATGCAAAATACACAAAGTATAAAAAGTGTTCTATCTGTTGCCATACGTTACTTTCTTAGATATAATTTTTATTATTTTAGTATAATAATGTTTAAATATAAATTTTAAAACTTGGAATAGAATTTGCTTTATTTAAAGTAATAGTTTAATAAATGAGAGGGTAGATGATGGTTTATACAACAACTAAAGCAAAACCGTTAATGGAAGAAGCTTTAAATGCACGTGCACAACGTCAAGATATGATATCTGGAAATATAGCAAATATAGATACACCTTTTTACAAAGCACGTGATATAGATTTTGAATCAGCTCTTATTGAAAAAAGTAAAGACATGTATAATAAAAGTGATGTTAAAGAACTAAAGATGGCACAAACTGATGATAAGCATATGAGTGCTTATCAAGGTTCTGATAATTTAAAAGCAACGGTATTTATTCGTGATGGTCACATGGCTAGAAATGATGGTAATACTGTAGATTTAGATGTTGAAACTACGGAGTTAAGTAAAAACTCTGTTATGTTTACAGCATTAACAGCAGCATTAAAGAAAAACGGTCAAATTTTCAGAAGTGTCTTAGACGCATCGGCAAAGGTATAAAATGGCATTCTTAAGTAATTTTGATATTAGTGGATATGGACTTTCAGCTCAACGTTTTAGAATGAACGTCATA
Organism: uncultured Sulfurospirillum sp.; assembly: GCA_964493845.1. Taxonomy (GTDB): domain Bacteria; phylum Campylobacterota; class Campylobacteria; order Campylobacterales; family Sulfurospirillaceae; genus Sulfurospirillum_A. The sequence continues at coordinate 14,825 of CAZBPU010000026.1, read as the reverse complement.
AGTTCAAACATAGCAAATGCAAATACAACAAGAACTAGTGAAGGCGGCCCTTATCAAAGAAGAGAAGTAGTTTTTAAAGCTGTGGATTTTAATAAAGCGTTAAATCAAGAAATAAAAGATAATAACAATATGTTAGAGTATGAAAATCCTTTGGATGATTCATTTTTGCAAACAGATGGTGATCCTGCTATAATGAGTGTTGTTGTAGATAAAGTTGTTAGAGATGATAGTGATTTTAGATTAAAATATGATCCATCACATCCAGATGCAAATGGTGAAGGGTATGTTTCATATCCAAATATTAATCCTGTTATTGAAATGGCCGATTTAATAGAAGCTACAAGAGCATATCAAGCAAATGTTGCTGCATTTCAAAGTTCAAAAAATATGGCAAATAGTTCCATAGATATGATGAGAGGTTAACTATAGATGCAAAATAATATAAATCAGATTTCTAATGTAAATGGTATTAGTAATAAGTTAGATAAATTAACACAAACTTCAAATAGCGATTTTTCAAAAGTTTTGGAAGAATCTTTAAGTGTAGTCAATCAAAATCAAGTAGATGCTGATAAAGCTATGGCTGATATAGCAACTGGAGAAGTTAAAAATCTTCATCAAGCAGCACTCTCTATAGGTAAAGCAGAAACTAGTATGAAAGTGATGTTAGAGATAAGAAATAAGGCACTTAGTGCTTATAAAGAGATTGCCCGAACTCAACTTTAAACAATAGTTAGATATACTCACTATATGGAACAAAAAGACACTCGAAAAATTAAAATACTCTTTTTATTTGTTATCGTTACACTAGGATTTATTATATTCTTAGGCACACTTTTCTATTGGGCACAGATAGATAGAAGATTACCTAGGCTTACATATAAAGAGCAGATTCATGCTACACGTGGAAATATTATATCAAATGATAATTTTAAAGTTGCAACTAGTAAAAAACTTTATAAAGCAGTAATAAATACAAAAAATATTGATCCAGATAAACTTGACTTATTTGTAAATTTATATGCTTTATATAGTGGTGATAGTAAGCAAAGAGTGAAGAAAAGAATACTTTCTAGAAAAGGTAGTTTAGTACTCTCTTATAAAATAAACCCTAAAAATGCAAAACATTTAAAAGCACTAGCTAGAAAATTATTTAGATTAGGTGTTTTTAGAAGTTATACTAATCCAAAAACGGGAGTTACTTTTTTGCATGGTTTAAGTGTGGTAGAGAGTGGAGAGAGAAGAGTTTATCCTGTTAAAAAAACATTGACACCTGTTATAGGATATGTAAAGAAGATAGAAAAAGATGGTATAACAAAAGTTACTGGAGTAAAAGGATTAGAGCGTTATTATGAAGATAAGCTTTTATCAATTCAAGATACAACAGTTGTTGGAAGTAGAGATATATCAAACACAATTATATTAACAAGAGATAGTGTTTCAAGTAGAAGGATAAATGGTTTAGATATTCATACTACTATATCTTTAAAACTACAAAAAATGATAGAAGATGTTTTGGATGAATATAAAGTAAAACTAGATGCAAAAGAGATAATAGCATCTGTTATGCACTCTAGTAGTGGGGCACTTTTATCTTTAGCGACTTCAAATAGATATAACCCTGATTTAATTCGTAGAAGTGATTATCCAAATTTAAATGTTTCAGCTGTTGAGTATGCATATGAACCTGGGTCTGTTATGAAACCAATTACATTTGCACTTTTATTGAAAGAGGGAAAAGTAAATCCTTATGATTTAGTACGTATATATGGTGGTAAATATAAACTTGGAAGAAGGATAATACACGATACTCATAATTATGAGTGGTTAAGCGCTGAAGATGTAATTGTACATTCTAGTAATGTAGGAACTGTTCAACTTGCACAAAAATTAGATGCTATTGAGTTTTTTCAAGGATTAAAAGATTTTGGATTTACGAATAAAACAGAGATAGATTTACCATATGAAAAACTTGGCTCAATTCCACCACTATATAAGTTTAAATCTGAAACATATAAAGGAACAGTTGGATATGGTTATGGTATGACATCTACATTTATGCAAGTTTTAAAAGCTTATAATATATTTAACAACAATGGAAGAATGCTATCTCCATATATAGCATCATATTTTCAGAGTGATGATGGTAAAAAATATCCTATAAATAGAACTTATGAAAAGGAAGTCATTCCTGTTTCTATAGCAAAAAGAATGCAAAGTATTTTGATAAAAACTGTTCAAAAAGGAACAGGAGTTAATACTAAAATAGACGGTCTTATTATTGGTGGTAAAACAGGAACTGCTCAAATAGCTGAGGGTGGTGGGTATGCCAGAAGATATAATAGTTCATTTTTTGGATTTGCAAATGATATTAAAAACAAATTTACTATAGGTGTATTAGTTATAGAGCCTAAAAAGAAGTATCACTATTTTGCTTCTATTGCAGCTGTTCCTATTTTTAAGGAGGTTGTTTTAAGACTTGTAGAAGAGGGTTTTTTAGTCCTCTCTAAGTAGTTTTTTTGATTGTTCTATAGCACTGTTTTTATCTAAAAATAGATTTTCTTCTCCTGTAAGTTTTCCTATACCCATTTTAATCAATCTATTTTTCATTGTCTCTGAGTGTAAAATCATGACTGTTTTACAGTTTTGTTCTTGAAGATTTTCTATGATATCTTCCATGGCAAATATAGCTGAAAGGTCCATAAAAGGAACAGATTTACAGTTAAAAATCATAACTTTTGTATTTAGTTTATCTGCTGAACGGTTTATAATTCTATTGACTGAACCAAAGAAGAAAGGACCATCAATGGATATAATTCTTATTTTATTGTCTGTACAACAAGTTATTTGTGAGTCTACATTAGCAATATGGTCTTCATCTATATCATGAAAATCTATTTCTATTTTTCTACTAATTCTATGTATAAGAAGAAGAGATGATAAAGTTATACCAACTCCAACAGCAGTAATTAAGTCTATAAAAACAGTTAGAAAAAGAACAGTTAACATAACGTATAAGTCATATTTTGGTGCAGTCTTTATCTTTTTTAGTAGTCTATAATCAAGTATATCAATTCCAACTTTTATAAGTATACCAGAAAGCACTGCTAAGGGAATTTTTTCTACAACAGAGCTAGCTCCTATTATAGTAGCCATTAAAAAAATAGAGTGGATAACACCTGATAGTTGAGTTGTTCCACCATTTTTTATATTTACAACTGTACGCATGGTGGCTCCTGCTCCAGGGATTCCACCGATAAGTCCAGCAACGGCATTTCCTATACCTTGTCCTATAAGCTCTTTATTTGGTTTATGTTTTGTTTTACTCATGGAATCAGCTACTAATGATGTCAAAAGAGAGTCAATTGTTCCAAGTATTGCGAGTGTAACTGCATAAGGAATGATAACATCAAGATGTGTGAAATCAAAACTTGGAATATGTATTTTTGGTAGTGTTGAAGGTATTACACCTATAGTTTGAACATCAAAGTTAAAATATATACTTACAAGAGTAGCTACAATAAGTGCGATAAGAGTTGGAGGAAAAATTTGTGCAATTTTTTTAGGTGTAAAAAATAGTATAGCAAGAGCTATAAAACCCAATAAAAAGTTTTGATAGTGAAACTCACTAAAACTTTTTCCTAAATTAGCTATTATTTGAAGTATAGTACCTGATTGACTTGCTCCAATTATTGGATTGATTTGAAGGATTATGATTATAATACCAATTCCACTCATAAAACCAGATATTACAGGATAAGGTATAAAGTGTATAAATCTTCCAACTTTTAAAAATCCCAATACTATTTGAAATATACCTGTTAGGAAAAATATAAATACTATAGTTTGCATATCACCATGAAACAATGCTATGGTTGAAGTAGCGACAACGGTCATAGGTCCAGTTGGACCAGAAATTTGAGTTTTTGTTCCTCCAAATATAGCTGCAAAAAATCCAACTGCAATAGCTCCATAAAGCCCAGCAATAGCTCCAGCTCCACTTGCAACTCCAAATGCAAGAGCAAGAGGAAGTGCTATAACTCCAGCGGTAATACCACCAAAAAAATCACCTTTTAAAGTTTGTAAATTCATGTAATTTTATTCCTATTATAATAATTTCTTATTATTGAGCAAACTTTCTTAGAAAATGGTTAAGTCAGATATAACTTTTATAAATTTATCAGAATCATTTGGACATTTTGCAACAAGATACTCTTCATATTTGAGTTCTTTAGCTATCTCTTTGTATTCAATTGAGAGCTCAAATTCAGTTTCTGAGTTGTCTATAGTAAAAGATAATGGAGAGATAATCACTTTTTTGCAAACGAGAGAACCAAGAAGTGTTTCAAGTGAAGGTTCTAGCCACTTTACAGGACCTAGTTTGGATTGGTATGCTATATGAATATCTTTAAAAATTAAATTTTTATCTTTTAATATTTTTTTTAAAAGCTCTACATGATGTAAAACTTCTTTTTGATAAGTATCTCCATTGTCAACAATCTTTTGTGGAAGTGAGTGAGCTGAAAATATAAGTTCAAATTCATTTGAGTCTCTATCTTTTAACTGCTCTTCTATTTTATCTATAAGTAATTCATTGTAAAGTCTATTCTCATAAAACTTTTCTATATGGGAGCTTTTTATAGATAGAGGTGCAAGAGCTTGTTTAAAATCTTCCAAAGATGATTTTGTAGTGGTTGTAGAGTAGTGTGGATATAGTGGTAAAAGCATAACTTCTGTTATATTTTTTTGTTTTAACTCATTTACAACATCCTTAGCAAAGGGAGGTGTATAACGCATGGCATATGTTACGTAAGTATCTTTTAATTTATTTTGTAGTTTTTCTACTAGTTTTTTTGTATAATCAACTATAGGAGATTTACCTCCTAATTTTTCATAGTTTGAACGAGCTTCATCTTTTCTTGAAGTTACTATCATATACGAGATTAATGAGCGAAGTAGATCACTTTTAACTGTAATGATATTTTTATCATGAAACATATTGTTTAAAAAAACTTCTACTTCATCTAAAGAGTTTGGTCCTCCCATATTAAGAAGGACTAGAGCTTTATTTTCCAGAGGATATCTCCAGCGTGATAATACTATCTTCTATGGTACTAAGTCCGTGACGTTCACCAGTTTTTACAAACTTTCTAAAAGCTTTATGTTCACGTACTAAAGGTTCTTCTTTTTTTACCATACATTTTCTAATAACATAGGAATTGTTTTTTTGATATTCTGAAAACTCTGTAAGATCTTGTTCCATTAAGTTTGCTTCAAAATAAGCATCTTTTGTTGCAACTTCAATAGTTCTTTTTCTAAAAGGTGTTAGCCAGTTTGTTGTTATAGCTGCAACTACTTCATCTTCAAGTTGAAATGAGAGTATTGCATTGTCCTCATGGTGGTTATGAATTTTTTGTGATTTATGGATAGAGGTATTTACAATCTCTTTTCCTGTGATATAACGTATCAAATCTATATCATGAACTGAGAGGTCTGTAAGTATGCCAACATCAGCTATACGAGGAGGAAAGGGACCAACACGAGTTATACCTATAGAGTATACTTCACTATCTGCAATCTCCGCTTTAAGTTGTTCTACAACAGGATTAAACCTTTCTATATATCCTACACAGACTCTTGCATTGTTTTTTTCTGCAACTGCAAGTATATCTTTTGCTTCTTCTACAGTTGAAGCAACAGGTTTTTCAATAAAAAGGTGTTTCCCTTTGTTTAGACACTTAATTGCTACTTCTTTATGCAAAAAAGTAGGGACTACGATAACTGCTGCTTCAAAATCTGCTTGTTCAAGCATTTCATCTAAGTCTGTAAAAAATGGCTCATCATAATCTTTAGTTTGTTGTATATCACAAAGTGCTGTTATCTGTATACCAGTTAATGCTTTTAATACTCTGTAGTGATTTTGTCCCATTGAGCCTAGTCCGATTAATGCTACTTTTACCATTATATAGCTCCTACTACAAAGTCTTGTTGCTCTTTTGTTAAAAATGGACTCATTGGAAGTGACATAATACTTTTTCCAACTCTTTCACTTACTGGAAAATCTCCTTCTTTGTATCCAAGGTATTTAAATGCTTCTTGTAGATGAAGTGGGATTGGATAGTGAACAGCAGTTGGTACTCCTGCATCATTTAGTTTTTTACTTAATGAGTCTCTATCTTTACAAAGTACAGAGTATTGAGCATATACTGAAGTTCTATCTTCAAAAACAAATGGAGTTTTTATTTCATCGGAATCTTTGAGAAGTTGAGTATATCTACTCCCTATCTCTATCCTAGCTTTTACTTCATCTTCAAAATGGTTTAGTTTTACATTAAGAATTGCAGCTTGCATTGCATCAAGTCTTCCATTAATTCCTATAAGTTTGTGTTTATATCTCTCTTCTTGTCCGTGGTTTAAAATAGTTCTGATTTTTTTTGCTAATTCATCATCATTACAAAAGATTGCTCCACCATCTCCATAACAACCAAGTGGTTTAGATGGGAAAAAACTTGTACAACCAATAGTACTTAGATTACAACTTTTTTTACCGTTGAACTCTGCTCCAAAACTTTGACAAGCATCTTCAATAACAGGTAATTTATATTTTTTTGCTATTTCATTAATCTTATCCATATTTGAAGTCTGCCCATAAAGTGAAACAGGCATAATTGCTTTTGTTTTAGACGTAATTTTTTCTTCTATTTTAGTATAATCAATATTGTAGTTTTTATCACAAATATCTACAAATACAGGAATAGCTCCAAGTAAAGAGATGACTTCTGCTGTAGCTATGAAAGTAAAAGGAGTAGTTATTATCTCATCTCCAGTTTTAATATCTAGTGCTAAAAGAGCAAGTATAAGAGCATCTGTACCACTAGAGCAACCAATAGCATGTTTAGAACCAGTAAACTCAGCTAGTCTCTCTTCGAGTTTTGTAACTTGAGGTCCTAAGATGAATTGAGTTGATTCCATAACTCCTAAAACTTCTTTGTTTATCTCTTCTTTATATTTTTCATATTGTGTTTTTAAGTCTATAAACGGGATTTTCATAAGTTGTACATCCTTACATGTAAGATTAGTAAGGATTATACAAAAACTTAACTTTTGAGAGGATAAATTTGAGAATGAACAAGATTATATAATCTTGTTCATTCTGATACTTATTAGATTTATTATTTGAACCACATTCTTGTTAAGATATTTTCTTTTGTTTTATACATATATGAAAAAATACCTACAACATGCATAACAATTAAAAACATAAGTACTTTTGATAGTATTACATGAGAAAAATATGGAAGAAATTCTTCTAGGTTTGGCATAGGATTGTTAGCACCAAAAAATACAATCTCTCCTAAGCCTGATAGTTGTGATAAGACAATACCACTAATAGCTATTGCAATAACTACAACATATATCAATATATGATTGATTTTTATTAGTTTTGCTCTTATCCCATCTACATGTAGAGGGGTTATTTCTGGAGATTTAAGCAAAAATGTTATCCTAATAAAAGTTAAAATAAAGATGATTAGACCGACTATCATATGTATTTTATATGAACCTATTTTATCCATATTATTTGGCATATCTCCTAATATAAGTGAGCCTGTTAGTAGTATAAAAAGAAGCATAACTCCTTGAAGTGCATGTAGAACTATCGAGCCTTTGCTGTAGCTATTTTGCATTTTTTCTCCTTGTTTTTGATAAAGATGATTTTATCCAAGATATGTTAATGCTCTTTTAACAAATATTTTTAGTTTATTTCGATAAAATAAATTCATTAAAATTATATAGGATGAAATCTATGGACGTAAGAGCTGAATTTTTAAACTTTTTTGAGAGCAAAGGACATAAACTAATACCTAGTGCTCCACTTGTACCTGAAGATGCTACGCTACTTTTTGTAAATGCTGGAATGGTACCTTTTAAGACTATTTTTACGGGTGAAATCCCGAGACCAAACCCTCCAAGAGCTACAAGTTGTCAGACTTGTATAAGAGCTGGTGGAAAGCATAATGACCTTGACAATGTGGGATATACTGCACGTCACCACACTTTTTTTGAGATGCTTGGTAACTTCTCTTTTGGTGATTATTTTAAAGAAGATGCTATCGCTCATGCTTGGGAGTTTGTAACAGAAGTTTTAAAACTTCCAAAAGATAAACTATGGGTTACTGTTCATGACTCTGATGATGAAGCAGAAGTTCTTTGGCAAAAGCATATACCATTAGATAGAATTAAACGTTTTGGTGATAGTGATAACTTTTGGCAGATGGGAGATACAGGCCCTTGTGGCCCTTGTAGTGAAATATTTATCGACCAAGGAGCTGAAAATTTTTCTTCTGATGAAGATTATTTGGGTGGTGATGGAGATAGATTTTTAGAGATATGGAATTTAGTTTTTATGCAGTATGAAAGAGATGCAAGTGGAACTTTAACACCTCTTCCAAAACCTTCAATAGATACAGGTATGGGACTTGAACGTGTTATCGCTGTAAAAGAAGGAAAACTGAGTAATTATGATTCAAGTGAGTTTATGCCACTTATTGAAAAAGTTGCAGAGCTTTGTGGCAAAGCATACTCATATGACACAGGTGCAAGTTATAGAGTTATAGCAGACCACATACGTTCAACAGCATTTTTATTAGCACAAGGTACTAACTTTTCAAATGAAGGACGTGGTTATGTACTTCGCCGCATAACTCGTCGAGCAGTACGTCATGGATATCTTCTTGGTATAAGAGAACCATTTATGTATAAACTTTTAGATACTCTAAATTCTCTTATGGGAAAACAGTATCCATACCTAATAGAGAAAAAAGATGCTTTATCTGAGCAAATTAGACTTGAAGAGGAGCGTTTTTTAGTAACAATAGCTTCTGGACTTGAGATATTTGAAAATGAGTTAAAAAATACAAAAGAAATTTTTAGTGGAGAAGTAGCATTTAAGCTTTATGATACTTGTGGATTTCCTTTAGATTTGACAGAAGATATGCTAAGAGACAAGGGTTTAAAGGTAGATACTGAGAAGTATGATGAACTTATGAAAATTCAACGTGAAAGATCAAAAGCTTCATGGAAAGGTAGTGGAGATAAAGCTTCTAGTGGAGATTTTAAAGCACTTTTAGATAGAAATTTAGATAATGAATTTGTAGGATATGAAAGCACTACATGTAAAGCAAAAGTTGTTGCTCTTTTAGATGATGATTTTAGAGAAGTTAATACTCTTGAAAAGAGTGGTTGGGTTATGTTTGATAAGACACCATTTTATGCTACAAGTGGTGGACAAAGTGGAGACAGTGGAGAGATAAAAGAGTACGGTAAAGTAATTGCTACAGAAAAGTTTTTTGATTTAAACTTGTCTCAAGTTCAGCTTGAAAAACCTTTACATGTAGATGATGAAGTTGAGCTTAACGTAGATTTATCTAGAAATGAGATAGAAAAGCATCACTCAGCAACGCATCTTTTACATAGTGCATTACGTACTATACTAGGTGACCATATAGCACAAGCTGGTAGTTTGGTAGAGAAAGATAGACTTAGATTTGACTTTTCTCATCCAAAAGCAATGAGTAGTGAAGAGATAGAAAAAGTAGAAGATTTTGTAAATGCAGTAATAGCAAAAGGAGTTCAAAGCAAAACAAAAATTATGAGTATTGATGAGGCAAAAGACTCAGGTGCTATGGCTTTGTTTGGTGAAAAGTATGGTGATGAGGTTCGTGTAGTATCATTTGGAGATGCTAGTATTGAGCTTTGTGGTGGAACTCACGTTAAAAATGTAGCTCAAATTGGAAGTTTTATTATTACAAAAGAGAGTGGAGTAAGTGCTGGAGTTAGACGTATAGAGGCTATTTGTGGTACTAGCTCGTTAAAATATACGAAAAAATTAAGAGAAAATTTAGAAAAAATAAAAGAAGCAGTTAAGCATAAAGATCCACTTATTGGTATAGATAAGCTAAAAAATGAGATTAAAACTTTAAAAGCAGATGTTGAAGCTCTTGAAGCAAATGCAGGTAAAGAAGTGAGTAGTGAAAATGTTAATGGAGTTGAGCTTATTATAGATGAGCTTGGTGCTGGAGACATTAAAAAAGCAATTGATGATTTTAAAAATCAAAAAGATAGTGTCGCAATACTTTTATTTCAAGTTAAAGGTGACAAAGTTCTGATTGCAGCTGGTGTTAAAAATGCCTCTTTAAAGGCTGGTGACTGGATAAAAGCAGTTGCTCCAGTTGTTGGTGGTGGAGGTGGTGGAAGACCAGATTTTGCACAAGCAGGTGGTCGTGATGCATCTAAAGTAGAAGAGGCTAAAAAAGTAGCTTTAGAGTTTGCAAAGAAAGCTCTGTAAATGCAAGAGTTTTTAATAAATCTATTTGGTGATTTTGGAAGGACTATAGTTTTTTTACATATCATCGCTGCTGCTTTTTTATTGGGCAGTATGCTTATGATTAGATTTATTATAAAACCAGTTTTAATGGATATAGATGATGAAGCTATAAGATATGGTAGATGTTTAAGAGTTTTGGAGAGATACTTTAAATATTTAGTAGCTATTATGATACTAATCATATCTGCATCACTTACAATGAGTGTGGGTTTAGGATTTGAGTATGCTAATCCAACTCTTTTTTCATTAATACATGTAAAAGAGGCTCTTTGGGTATTTATTTCATTTAACTTTCTTTATATGTATATTAAATTGTATAATTCAAAAATACTGTATAAAAAAAGAGAGTTCTTTGAAGTCAATGAAAATCTGAAGTTAATAGTAGATTACTTAATGACACTTAATATTGTATTGACTTTGATTGCATCTTATATTGGTGTAATAATTAGAGGATTTTGATGATTAGCATAGTTTTAGGTTCAAATTCAGTTACAAGAGCAGAAATACTTAGAGATAATGGTGTTGATTTTATCCAAAGAAGTACAAGTTTTGATGAAGAGAGTTTAGATATTAAAAAGCCTTCACATTTTGTTTATCGTGCAACTATAGGCAAAATGAATAGTTATGTTGAAGATTTTGGTTTAGATATACCTGTAGTTTGTGCTGATACCGTTGTTACATGTAAAGATAAACTTTTAAGAAAAGCTAAAAATATAGATGATGCAAGAGATATACTTTTAACTCAAAGTGGTGGAGTAGTTTCTATTCTCACATGTATGGTTTTTAAATCAAAAAAATTAGAATTTATAGATCTTTCAAGTACAGATTATATTTTTGATGAGTTTGATAGAAATTCTCTTGAAGAGTATTTAAGAGGAGATGATTGGAAAGGTAAGGCTGGAGCTTGTATGGTTGAGGGATTTTGTAAAGACTATATAAAAGAGGTTAGAGGATATGAGAGTACAGCTATGGGGCTTTGTGTGGAAAAACTTTTACCATTTCTAGAGGATGGAGATGTACTCTAAAGAATTAAAAGCAATAAAAAAATCAAATATATTTAGAAAAAGAACTTTGTATGATGATGATTTAATTGATTTGGCTTCAAATGATTACTTAGGACTCTCAACAAAATCACAACTTTTAAATCGAGCAGTAACCCGTCTACAGATGTTTAAGAGTCATGCTCCTAAAGCTTCACAAGTTGTAAATGGTTATCATCAGATACATAAAGATTTTGAAGAGTTTTTATGTAAACAAAATGGATTTGAGAGTGCTATTTTAGCTGGAAGTGGATTTTTAGCAAATTTAGCTCTTATTGAAGCACTTCCAAGAAAAGGAGATATTCTAATTTTGGATGAAGAGTACCATGCAAGTGGGATTTTAGCTTCAAAGCTTGTGGATACAAAAGTTCTAACATTTGAACATAACTCTTTAGAAAAACTTGAAAATATTTTAAAAAACAGTGACTATAAAAGAGCGATTATAGCCGTAGAAGGTATCTACTCTATGAGTGGTGATTTAATGAAAAAAGAGATATTTGATATAGTTGATAAATATAAAAATACTCTTTTGATTGTAGATGAAGCTCATAGTAGTGGTGTTGTTGGAGAGAAATTGCTTGGTGTATTTGAACTGTTTAATATAAAGCCTAAAGATAACCATATAAAAATGGGAACACTTGGAAAAGCTTATGGCAGTTATGGCGCTTATATTTTAGCATCAAAACATGTAGTAGAATTTTTACAAAACAGAGCAAAATCTCTAATATATGCTACGGCTCCATCATTGATTGATATAGAGCTTGCTCATCAGGGTATGTTATATATGATGAAGCATAGAGACTCTTTATATGAAAAGATAAATGAACGCAAAAAGTTAGTAAAGATGAGTTTTGGGATTGATATACCAGGATTGATTTTTGCCTATAATATGGATAGCTCACAAGCTGTTTTAGAAATGCAAGAAAAATTAAAAAATGAAGGTTTTTTAGTAGGAGCTATTCGTCCTCCAACAGTAGAAAAACCAATGCTTAGAATCATACCAAGAGTAGATGTTAGTATAGAAGATTTACAAAGGTTGTTTGATGTTTACATGTAAGAGGCTTAAAATTACTACTGATGATAAAAAGTTAGTTGATATTAGTTTTTCTTTTAAAGACTCTTTTGCTTTGATTGGAGAGAGTGGAAGTGGTAAGAGTTTAACACTAAAAGCTTTCTTAGGTATGTTACCAAAATCTTTACATGTAGAGATGAATTTAGATAATTTTGAGATTAAAAGAGGAAAAAGTGTAGCTCTAGTTCCTCAAAATCCTTTTACTGCTTTATCTCCACTTACAAAGATAATAGATCAGTTTTTAGTTTCACGAGAGGTTGCTCAGGAGTATTTTGATATGGTAGGACTTGAGCATAGTTTTTTAGATAGATTTCCAAGTGAGCTTAGTGGTGGACAACTTCAACGAGTAGTAATCGCTTTTGCTTTACATGTAAAGCCTAAACTATTACTTTTAGATGAGCCTACAACTGCACTTGATATGAAAAGTAAAGAAGCAATTTTAAATCTTTTAAAATCTTTACATATAGAACATGGGTTTAAACTTATCTTTGTGACACATGATATAGATGCAGTTGAAGATTTGTGTGAAGAGATAGCTATCATAAAAGAAGGTACTATTGTAGAGAGTGGTAATTTAAAAGATATTATACTCAATCCAAAAGATGAATATACGAAAGAGTTGATAGATTCTGGGTTTAAGAATAGGGAGTTTAGAGTATGAAATATATCGTAACGATATTTTTTATGGGGGTGTTTTTAGTAGCTGCTGGATTGATTTATCTCTATTCTCAAGTACGTTTTGATGCGTACAAAATTATAGACTATAATCCAAAGCTTAGTACACAAATATATGATAGAAATGGTGAACTTGTTGCCAATATATTTGAAAAACATCACAGGATTTATGCTTCTTATGATGAAATTCCTGCTCGTGTTATAGAAGCTTTAGTTGCTATAGAAGATACATCTTTTTTTGAGCATAAAGGTGTAAATTTTGAGGCAATATTTAGAGCGATTATAAAAGATATAAAGGCAATGAAACTAGTAGAAGGTGCTAGTACTATAACTCAACAACTTGTAAAAAACACAGTTTTAACTAGAGAAAAAAAGATAATTCGTAAACTTAAAGAGGCTCTTTTAGCTTTTAAAATAGAGAATGAGCTTACAAAAGAGCAAATTTTAGAGAGATATTTTAACCATGTATATTTTGGCCATGGATATTATGGTATAAAAACTGCGGCACTTGGATATTTTCATAAAAACTTAGATGCACTAACTCTTAAAGAGATATCAATGCTAGTTGGACTTCCAAAAGCTCCTAGCTCTTATGATCCAACTCGTAATATTGATTTGTCATTAAGTCGGGCAAATAGAGTTTTATATAGAATGTATACACTTGGTTGGATAAGTGAGAAGAGTTATAGAGAAGGTATAGCAGAGCAACCTATAGTTTATGATGAAACATTGACGAAAAATAGAGCACCTTATATTGTAGATGAAGTTATAAAAAGAGCTAGTCGTAAGTACGATGATTTTCGAACAGGTGGTTATAAGGTATATCTTGGTATTGATTTAAGACTTCAAGAGTTAGCAAGAAAATCTTTAAAGTATGGTTATGATGAGATTTTTAAGAGACATCCTAAAGATGCAAATAGTACTATCATTAATGGTGCATTAGTAACATTGGATAGTAAAAGTGGAGATATATTAGCAATGGTTGGTGGTGTTGATTATAAAAAATCAAGTTTTAATAGAGCTGTTCAGAGTAAACGACAACCAGGTTCTTCTTTTAAACCTTTTATATATCAAATGGCGTTAGATGTTGGGTATTCTACTATGAGTGAGATTCCTGATATTTCAAGAGTTTATACAGATAAAAAAACGGATAAAGATTGGAAACCTAAAAACTATGAAGAAAATTTTGAAGGTTTGTTGACTCTAAAAGAAGCATTAGTACACTCAAGAAACTTAGCAACTATCAATCTAGTAAATGCTCTTGGTATGGATAGCGTATATAAAGAACTTAAAAAAGATGGTTTTAAAGGTATACCTTATGATCTTTCTCTCTCATTGGGTAGTTTTGGAATTTCTCCACTTGATTTTAGTGGATTTTACTCTATGTTTCCAAACTATGGAGTAAAAGTAAAACCAAGACTTATCAAAAAAATAGTTAATAGATTTGGTGATGAAACAATATATGAGAGTGAGAAAAAAAGATTAGTAAATCCAGAACAAGCTTTTTTGATGGTAGATATTTTAAGAACTACAGTGGAAAGAGGTACAGGTAGAAGAGCACAAGTAAAAGGAATTGAGACAGCAGGAAAAACTGGAACAACAAATAAAAATATTGATGCTTGGTTTTGTGGTTTTACTCCAGAGATAGAAG
>CAZBPU010000025.1:0-18338 GCA_964493845.1 uncultured Sulfurospirillum sp. | reverse complement strand
ACAAACCAAAAACATATTGGTCTTATTTACCAAATATATGGGCATTTAACAAAAGCTACACAGCCCTTCATGAATATGCTGGACTTTTAAGTTTAAAATTAAGAGGTATCAAGTAGTTCGACCACTAACCCAATCTTCCATATTTAAGACCGATGGAAACTGCTCTTTAAATTCATCTTCATCAAAAGAAAATCTATAACCTTGCATATAAGCTTTTAAAAGTTTATATGCCTTAGTAACCTCATCAAACTTTTTGGCATCTCCATTAGGCATATCTGGATGATAAAGTTTAGAGAGCTCTCTATATCTAGTCTTCAAATCAGTATATGTTACTTTGGTACAAAACTGCAACGTATCTACTGCTTCTTCAAACTCTTTATATTTCATCTGATATCTCTTTTTTGCACTTAAAATTGCAAGTAAGCCCAAAACCTCTCAGGTTATAATTAAATACGCTGTAGCTTAGTTCTACTATACTGATGAATGGATATGTCATAGAGTATAACCTTTACTTTTTAATTTTTATTAACCACTCTTCCAAAGTCTTCTCAAAACCAATCATAGAGTTATCATAAAAATGCAACTCTTTCTCAAGATATTCTTGCTCTATCCAGCCACCAAAATCATGTGGGTATTTATAGTTTTTGGGACTTGGGCTTTTTAATTGTGGTGGTATTTTTAAAGCTTTTTCATTTTTCACATAAGCTACTGCTTCATTTATAGCTTTATAAGAACTATTTGATTTTGGACTACAAGCGAGATATACAAGTGTTTGAGATAAGATGATTCTAGATTCGGGAAAGCCTATTTTACTTACACTCTGGAGACAACTGTTAGCTAAGTTTAGTGCATTTGGGTTAGCATTTCCTATATCTTCACTTGCTAAGATAACTAATCTACGAGCGATAAAATCTGCGCTCTCACCACCATCTATAAGCCTTGCAAGATAGTACATAGCTGCATCTACATTGCTTCCTCTTACACTTTTTATCATTGCACTTATAAGATTATAGTGAGTATCGTCTGAGCTAACACCATCTTTTAGTGCATTTGGTCTCAATGCTTTTAGATTTTCATATGTTACATGTAAATCTACTTTTATAGCAAATTCAAGTAGATTTAAAAGTGAGCGACTATCTCCAGCTGAAGAGCTTATAAGATACTCTTTTGCATCATCATCTATACTAAAATCTACTATCTCTTTAACTCTTTTAACCACATCTTCTAAGTCTTCTTTACTTAAAGAAAAAAATTCAAACAGCATAGAACGAGAACGAATACCACTAGACAGAGTAAAGTAGGGGTTTTCAGTTGAAGCACCAATGATAATAGCTTCTTTATTTTCCATCGGCAACAGTAAAACTTCTTGTTGAGTACGGCTTAGTCTATGTACTTCATCGATAAATATAAGAGGTTTTGCTAAAGAGTGTTTGTGTGCAACAAATATCTTTCTAAAGGCATCTACTTTAACACTAGTAGCATCAAGTTCATAAAAAGGGAGTTCAAGCTCACTTGAAACAATCCTAGCTAAGGTTGTTTTACCAACTCCAGCAGGACCAAAGAAGATACAGTGAGGAATGCTCCCTGATTTTAAAAGTTTAAAAAAAGGGCTATTTTCACTGCATATATGTTTTTGTCCAGCCATCTCGCTAAGAGTAGTTGGACGAAGTTTGAGAGCGAGATTATCTACTCTCACTCTCTTCTTCCATATATTTGATATAATCTCTTAAAGCTTTATATTCATTTGTTTCTAGGTATCTGGTTTTTCCAAGTTTGAGCATTCCCAAATCTACAATTCCATAACTAACACGTTTCAAGTCAACTACTTCTACATCAAAATAACCAAAAAAACGTCTAAGTTCTCTATTTTTACCCTCTTTTATAGTTACTTTCAAAGTTGAAAAATTTGGTCTATTTTTGATAATACGATAGTTTACAAATGGAGCAAAATCCATTGAATAGATACTGCTACTACTATGTCCACCTTTTCTTGCATCTTCTGCATGAAGTCCTGAACGCATAGCTTCTTCCATTGAAGGTGTAATTTCACCATTTATCTTTACATAATATACTCTCTCCAAATCACCATGCATCAAAGCACTTACAACTTTTGGAGAATCACATAACATCAACAAACCTTCACTAGCATAGTCAAGTCTTCCAACACTCAAAAAATGTTCATACTTTCTTGGAAGTGTATCGTAGATAGTTTTTCTACCTCTATCATCTTTTTTACTAACCAATTCACCTTTTGGTTTGTTATAAACTATAACAGTATAACCCTCTTTTTCATAAAGATTTTTACCATCTACATTTACTTTATCATCAAAACTTACCTTAGTAGAGAGATCAGTTACAACTTTACCACCTACTTTAATTAAGCCTTTTTTTATAAGCTCATCAGCTTCACGACGTGAGTAACGAGTGTTATGAGAAATTATCTTATTTAAACGTACTTTTTCCATCTATTTTATCCCCGCTTCTACCAAATCGTGTATGTGTAAAACACCTTCAACTACACCATTCTCATTTGTAACAACTAAAAGCTGTATCTTATACTCTTCAACAATATGAAGTGCATCACTCGCTAACATCGTTGCATTATGAATAATCTTTGGATCTCTACAAGCATATCTTAATGCTCTGTTATTTATAGAAAAATCTTCTCTTAAAAGTGCACGTCTAAGGTCACCATCACTAAGAAGTCCAACTAACTCATCATTTTTGTTAGTTATAAGAACATTTCCAAGTCTACCCTCGCTCATCGCTATCATAGCCTCTTTTAAAAGAGTATCTTCACTAACAATAGGCAGGTTTTTAGTTCTCATTAAATCACTAACTTTTATAAAAAGTTGTTTACCTAAACTACCTCCAGGATGAAATGATGCAAAGTCAGATTTTTGAAAATCTCTTTTTTTCATCAAACAAACAGCCAAGGCATCACCAACACCAAGGGTTAATGTAGTAGAAGAGGTTGGTGCAGTTTCCAAAGGACATGCTTCTTTTTCTATATTGATAGATAAAAACACATCGCTATACTTTCCAAGTGAGCTATTTTTATCTCTTGCCATACCTATAAGTGGTATATCAAATCTCTTTATATGAGGAAGAATTCTGATTAATTCTTCACTCTCTCCACTATAGCTTATAGCTAAAACAGCATCATCTTTTCCAATCATACCCAAATCACCATGCATAGCTTCTGTAGGGTGCAAAAAGAAACTACTTGTTCCTGTACTTGCCAATGTTGCAGCTATCTTTGCCCCAACTAAACCACTTTTTCCAACACCTGTAACAATAAGCTTGCCTTTAGTTGCCATCACTATATTAACAGCATCTTCTATTTCAGAGCCTAGATTTTTAGCACATCTAATAAGCTCTTCTGCTTCAAGTTCTAAAACTTCTCGCGCAATTTTAATAAAATCCATCAACTAACCTTACATTACAAAAATCGTAGGAACGATAGTTGGGTATTTTTTCATTTTTCTAAAGATGTGTTTTCTTACAACACCTCTTAACTCATTTTCAAAAGCTCTCGTATTTTGAATAAGCTCTTTCTTTGCATTGATAACAAACTGGTCTACAACAGCTTCCATATCCTTACTAAATGCATGATCTTTAGCATCTGAGACTAATCCATAGCTAACAACTTTTGGCTTATTAATGAGTTTATGTTCACTCTTGTCAATTTGAGCTACTATCATTACAAGTCCGGCTTCTGCCATATTTTGTCTATCTATAACTACATCATTTGAAATCTGCTGATTTATCTGGTTATCTATATATACTTTTCCTACTTTTACACTTTTTACTTTTTTAACATACTTTGGACAAAGCTCAATCTGATCTCCATCTCCCATAAGAAGAGTGTTGCGAGCAGGAATACCACAACTAATACCAGTCTCTTTATGTTTTACAATATGATTATACTCACCATGAACTGGTAAGAAAAACTTTGGTTTAGTAAGTCTTAAGATTAATTTTTGCTCCTCTTGAGCAGCATGTCCACTTACGTGAATCTCACTAAAATCTTGATATGCTACATTTGCTCCACTTTTTAGTAAAAAGTTAAGTACTTTAGACACACTTCCTTCATTTCCAGGGATTGCTTTAGCTGAGATTATTATCTGATCACTTGTTTTTATCTTAATATGCCTATGTTCATCAGTTGCCATTCTATAAAGAGCACTCATGGTTTCACCTTGGCTACCTGTAGTAACAATAAGAACATCTTTATCATTATATTTATTTACTTCATGTGGGTCTATAAATATACTCTTATCAAAATCAATATAACCCAAATCCATTGCAGTAAAAAGGTTTCTTTCCATAGAACGACCTATAACACAAACTTTTCTTCCATGTTTCACCCCATGGTCTATAGCTTGATAAACTCTATGTATATTTGATGAAAACGTAGACATAATAACTCGGCCTCTTGCTTTAGCAAAAATAGCATCAAAAGTTTTACCAACTGTACTTTCACTTCTTGTAATACCCTCTTTATAAGAGTTTGTACTATCACTTAAAAGTGCTAAAACACCTTTTTCACCATATTCAGCAAAACGATTTAAATCAGTTACATAACCATCTATCGGAGTATGATCTATCTTAAAATCCCCCGTATGTATAATAGTTCCAGCCTCTGTTGTGATTGCTAATGATGAAGCATCTATAATAGAGTGAGTAATATGAATCCACTCTACTTTGAAATCACCTATTTTATAAACTTTTCTCTTCTCTACAGGACGAAATAGTTTCTTTTGTGCTTTAAGTCCATGTTCATCAAATTTATTTGCTATCATTCCAAGTGGTAAAGGAGTAGCATAAATAGGAAATTGCATCTCTTTAAAAAGATACGGTAAAGCACCTATATGATCTTCATGCGCATGCGTAATAACAATACCCTTTATCTTACTTTTTATAGTTCTAAGATAAGTAAAATCAGGTATAAGTATATCAACACCATGCATATCTTCACTTGGAAAACTCATACCAACATCAAGTATAATTGCACTTGTATCAGTCTCAAAAACACATATATTTCCACCAATCTCACCAAGTCCTCCAAGAGGAGTTATCTTGATTTTTGCATCAGTTTTTAAGTTTAATTGGGCAAATTTTTGAAGTCTATCTTTATGCATTTTCTGATTTGCTTCTATGGTTTTACGCATATCATTTTGCCACTTTTCATTGCCTTCTAAGGCACTAGGCTTATTTTTTGCACTTTGAAATTTTTGTCTATTTTTTCTCTGTTGAGGCTTTTTGTTATTAGGATTTTTATTTCCATCTTTATCTTCTTTTACACTGGGATTTACATTACCATCTTTATCTTTAGGTGGTGTCTGTTTTTTGTTTCCATTGTTATGTTGTGGTTTTCTTTTTTGTTGTGGCTTTTTAGCCTCTTTAGTTTGTGGGGTCTCCACTTGCTTTTTCTCTTCCATCTTCTTTTTTCCTTAAGTCATTAAATAGTAGATGATGAGACGTGACGCTTATTTCATGAGGTCGGATAGTAAGTGGAAATTCATATTTATCTAAAAGTAGATTGGCTTTTTTCTTATCAACCCACTGTGAAATATTTTTTAACCATGTCTTTCTAGGAGCTGTAAATGAACGTTTTAGATACTTTTCAAATAGTTCTAACTCTTCACTCGTCTCAAAAACTCCAGGAAATTCACCTTTTATGAACTCTCTCTCTTTTGTTATCATAAGGATAGATGAGGTTACTTTCGGTTGTGGTTCAAAAGACTCTGGTTTCACATCAAAAAGGATTTTAGACTTACCAATAGATTGTGCTAAAATGGCTAACGATGTAAACTCTTTTGTCTTGTGAGGTGCTGCAAATTTCATAGCAACCTCTTTTTGAATCATAACGACCAAACTCTTGCACAGTGGGTCTTTCAAAGCTTCAAGGATAATAGTCGTAGCAATATAATATGGTAAATTTGCCACCATATCATAAGGCTCATTACTTAAACTACCCTGCGAAAACTTTTCCAATACATCACCTTCGATGATGGAAAACTTTTCCTCATTTATCTCTTTTGAGAATTTATCTTTAAGAAGGGATATTAAATCCCTATCTATCTCATACGCTACTACAGGCTTAACCTCTAGTAATCTCTGCGTCAAATCACCTAAACCAGGTCCGATTTCGATAAGTCTTCTATCGCTCACGGGCATCGATTGGATGATCCTATGTAAAACAGAGGTGTCTTTTAAAAAATTTTGTCCAAATCTCTTTTTTGCATCTATACTCATAATATACCTCTAAATTTAGGCGATTATATCTAAATTTTGCTTACATATAGATTATTCAGCATTATTTTAGTACAATAAAAGAAAATAGAGACGCTGTTATGCGTCAATTTGGTTTAGGATGAGTATATATGGACTACTTCGCAAAAAGAATTATCCCTTGTTTAGATGTAAAAGATGGTAGAGTTGTAAAAGGTGTTAACTTCGTTGGACTGCGTGATGCAGGTAACCCAGTAGAAGTTGCAAAACGATATAACGAAGAGGGTGCTGATGAAATTACATTTCTAGATATAACAGCAACTCATGAAGATAGAGATACTATGGTTGATATGGTTGAAGAGGTTGCCAAAGAAGTCTTTATACCACTAACTGTTGGCGGTGGTATACGAACTTTAGAAGATATATATAAACTTCTCAAAGTTGGATGTGATAAAATAAGCATAAACTCTCATGCTATAAAAAATCCAGACTTTATAAATGAAGCTTCCAAACGTTTTGGTTCACAATGTATAGTAGTAGCGATAGATGCTAAAAAAACTGGTGACAGTTGGAATGTTTATGTGAGTGGAGGAAGAATAGATACTGGTTTAGATGCATTAGAGTGGGCAAAAGAAGTTCAAAAACGAGGAGCTGGTGAGATACTTTTAACATCTATGGATTGTGATGGCGTAAAAACTGGATACGATATAGAACTAACTTCTAAGATGAGTAGAATGTTAGATATTCCTGTTATAGCAAGTGGAGGAGCCGGAACAATGGAGCATATAAAAGAGGCTTTTAAAAATGATGCAGATGCAGCATTGGCTGCTAGTATATTTCACTTTAAAGAGATAGATATTATGGATTTAAAACGCTACTTAAAAAATGAAGGGATACCAGTAAGGTTATGATAGTCTGTGCGGGAAGAAATGAAACTTTTAATTTTGCTCATCCTATTGGGGTAGGTCTTATAGAAGCTACTATGAATTTAACTCGTCTTGCACTCTTTGATAAACCAGATTTTTTACTATTTATTGGTAGTGCAGGGAGCTATGGAAAGCATGAAATCTTTGATATAGTTACTTCAAAAACTGCATCAAATATAGAACTTGGCTTCTTAGATGACAAGTGTTATACACCTTTAGAAAATGTAGTTTCAGCAGAAGAGAATCAAAATGTTCCACGTGAAACATTAAGTATTGTAAACTCTTCTAACTATATTACAACAGATAGTGTTAGCTCAAAAAAGTTTCTAACACTTGGACTAGAGTTAGAGAATATGGAATTTTTTGCTCTTCTTAGTGTGGCAAAAGAGTACGATATACCAGTCGCAGGTATATTTATTGTTACTAACTACTGTGATGCTAATGCGCACAGAGATTTTATAAAAAATCACAAAAAAGCAAAACAATTACTAACAGATTATATGAAAGAATACAATGAAAAAAGTTAATTTATTAGACTATACAAAAGAAGAACTGGCTGATATTATCAAACCATCTTTTAGAGCAAAACAAATTTATCAATGGATATATTGTAAATATGTAAACTCTTATGATGACATGAAAAATTTACCAAAAGAGATGAGAGAAAATCTAAAAGATAACTACGTTCTTAACCCTTTAAAGTTTATAAAAAAAGAAGTGAGTAGTGATGAAAGTATAAAGTATCTCTTTGCTTTACATGATGGATATACAGTTGAAGCAGTATTGTTACCAATGAAAAAAGAGAAAGTAGATGAAGATGGAAAGTTAATACATCTTACTAAATATACTATATGTATCTCTTCACAAGTAGGCTGTAAAATAGGATGTAGTTTTTGTCTAACAGCAAAAGAGGGCTTTAAAAGAAATCTTACTGCTGGGGAGATAACCGCTCAAGTACTTGAAATTAAAAAAGATAATGATATAGCACAAAACAGAAGAGTTAATATAGTTTATATGGGTATGGGAGAGCCACTTGATAACATAGATAATGTTGCAAAAGCAGTAAAGATATTTGCCGATCCAGATGGACTAGCAATAAGCCCAAGAAGACAAACAATCTCAACAAGTGGTTTAAGCAAACAGATAGAAAAACTAGGGAAAATGGACTTAGGTATTTTACTTGCTATCTCACTTCATGCTGTTGATGATGAACTAAGAGAAAAGCTAATGCCAATAAATAAAGCTTACAATATTGAGTCTATTATCAATGCTGTAAAAGCATTTCCGATAGATGCAAGAAAAAGAGTAATGTTTGAATATCTAGTCATGCAAAATGTAAATGATGATATCAAAAGTGCCAAAAAACTTGTAAAGCTTTTACATGGTATTAAAGCAAAGGTAAATCTAATCTACTTTAATCCTCATATAGGTAGTGAATTTCAAAGACCTTCACGTAATTCAGTTGTAGCCTTTCAAGAGTACCTTACAAACCATGGTCTTCTTTGTACAATAAGACAATCAAAAGGTTTAGATATAAGTGCAGCTTGTGGACAACTGAAAGAAAAAACAGACAGAGAACTAAAGGAAAACAGATGACAATTCTTGATTGGTCACAAGTAGGCTTTTTAGTAATAGTAGTTTTAATCGGTGTAGGTGGAATGATAAAAGTTTTGTTTATAGATAAAAAAGAAGATTGATATCTACACTTATTATAATCACTTAAAATTTAGTATATCTTTAAAAACAAAGATATACTAAACTGCTACCCACTTTTTTTCAACTAAAAGTTCATCAGCACAAAAAATCTGTCCAAAAAATAGATCTCCACTTTTTACAATACCAACACCTTTTGGAGTTCCACTCATAACAATATCGCCATCTTCAAAACTAGAAAAACTTTCTATCTCTTTTAGCATCTCTTCTGGTTTATAAAGCATATGAGTAACTGAGCCATCTTGTATAAGTTTATCATTTATAAAAAGCTTTACATGTAAAGAATCTGTTGCCCCACTAAACTTTACAAAATCACTAAAAACAGAAGCACCATCAAACGCTTTTGCTCTTTCCCATGGAAGGCTTTTCTCTTTTAATTTAGTTTGTAATCCTCTTTTTGTTAAATCTAATCCAAATCCAACTCCACTGATTTTACCATCTAAAATCAAAAAAGAGATTTCACCTTCATAATGAATTTGCTCTTCTTTTCCTGTAAGAAGCTTAGAATTTATAGAAGAATTTGGCTTCATAAATATTACCATAGAAGAGGGGATTTCATTTCCTAGTTCTTCTATATGTTCAACATAGTTCCTTCCTATACAAACTATTTTACTTGGGGTAATTTCTCGATTATTAAAATTTACAGTTTTCATAAAACTCCTTTTTTATATCTAACTTTGATACTATATCATACTCTATATCTTTATATCTAAAACTTATCCTATTTGCATGAAGAAGAAGTCTATATGCACGAGTTAATTCAAAACTTTTTTCTAAACTCATAATGCCATCTAAATACTCTTCTGCCAAATCTTCATTTAAACCATAAAGTGTATCTCCTATTATAAAATGTTCCACGTGAAACAAATGAGCTCTTATCTGATGTTGTCTTCCTGTTTTAGGAATTGCTTTTACTAGAGTCACATTGTTTTTTTCATCATACTCTATCGGCTCAATTTTTGTAAAAGAGTTTTTTCCATTTTCATGAACATGAACTTTTATGCGTATCTTTGAACTAGGCAAATCAACTAAAAGTTTCTCATCTATTTCTAGACTATTTTCCACCTTTCCATAAACTAAAGCTACATACTCTTTATAAACTTTTTTATCTTCAAATAGCTGTTTTAACTCTACTTCACTCTTTTTGTTTTTACTTATAACTATCAGACCACTTGTCCCTTTATCTATACGATGAACTGCATTTGCATCTTTCCCAAAAAGATATTTTATATCATCATTAAGAGTTTGTACCTCTTCACGTTTTCTTGGATGAACTAATAGTCCACTTGGTTTTTCAAAAACTGCAAAATCCTCTGTTTCAAAAACTGGTTTTAGTCCAACTGGATTTGGCTGAAAAACTACAACTTCTATCTCCCCTTGTATTTCTCCACTTTTTTCTTCAAGTAAAACTCCATCCACAAATACTCTTTTTCTATCTACTATTTTTTGTGCTTCATGAATAGAAATATCTAACTCATCCATCAAAACTTTGAATGTCTTTTTTAACTCTTTTTGAAAAAACTTTTTTGTGACATATGCCAAATTAACCTCTTTATAACTAATTATTAGATAAAATAAATACTCTTATATATAAGAGTATTTTAACATAAAAAAGAATTTTAAAGGTAATACTATGGTTGAACGTTACGCCAGAGAAGAGATGACAAAACATTGGACACAAAAAGCCAGATATCAAGCATGGCTTGATGTTGAAAAAGCAGCAGTTAAAGCTTGGAATAGAATTGGACTTATTCCTGATGAAGATTGTAAAAAGATTGTGGAAAATGCAACTTTTAATGTTGAGCGTATCGAAGAGATTGAAGCTATTACTAGACATGACTTAATTGCATTTACTACAAGTGTCAGTGAAAGCTTAGGTGAAGAATCAAGATGGTTTCATTATGGCATGACAAGTTCTGATGCAGTTGATACTGGTGTTGCAATTCAGATGAAAAACTCTTTAGAAATTATTATTAGTGATACAAAGATGCTAATGGAATCTATCAAGAAAAGAGCACTAGAGCATAAAATGACTCTTATGGTTGGACGTAGTCATGGGATACATGGTGAGCCTATTACTTTTGGTTTGACTCTTGCTGTTTGGTATGATGAAATGGCTAGACATCTAAAAAATCTTGAAGAGACTATGGAAGTTATATGTGTAGGTCAAATTAGTGGTGCTATGGGTAACTTTGCTCACGCACCACTTGAACTTGAAGAGTATGCTATGGAAGAGCTTGGACTTAAACCTGCTCCAGCTTCAAATCAAGTAATTCAAAGAGATAGATATGCTAGACTTGCAACTACCTTGGCATTGATGGCATCAACTATAGAAAAATTTGCAGTTCAAATTAGACATCTTCAAAGAACAGAAGTATATGAGTGTGAAGAGTTTTTTGCTAAAGGACAAAAGGGTAGTTCAGCTATGCCACATAAAAGAAACCCTATTCTTACAGAAAATATCACAGGACTAGCTCGTATGGTTAGAAGTTATGCAATCCCTGCTATGGAAAACGTGGCACTTTGGCATGAACGAGATATAAGCCATAGCTCAACTGAAAGATTTTGGTTACCTGATGCTTTTATAACTACTAATTTTATGATGCACAGAATGAACAATGTTATAGCAAACCTAACTGTTATGCCAAAAAACATGATGAAAAATCTCAACTTAACTGGTGGACTTGTATTTTCTCAAAGAGTACTTTTAGAACTTCCTCTACAAGGTGTTAGCCGTGAAGATGCTTACCGCATAGTTCAAAGAAATGCAATGAAAGTTTGGGAAGAGATTCAACAAGGAAAACCAACTATAAATGAAAAAGGTGAAAGCTTATATCTAAACCATCTTTTAGCCGATAAAGAGTTAAGAGAAAAACTAAGCGAAGAAAAAATTAGAGAGTGCTTTAACTACGACTACTATACAAAAAATGTAGACAAGATTTTTTCAAGAGTATTTAAATGATAACTGTACAAAAACGTAATGGAAGAACTGAAACACTAGATATCTCTAAAATACAAAAACATACAAGCAGAGCAGTAGAAGGTTTAAACAACGTAAGCCAGAGTGAACTTGAAGTTGATGCAAAAATTCAATTTCGTGATATGATTACAACTAAAGAGATT
Organism: uncultured Sulfurospirillum sp.; assembly: GCA_964493845.1. GTDB lineage: Bacteria > Campylobacterota > Campylobacteria > Campylobacterales > Sulfurospirillaceae > Sulfurospirillum_A. The sequence goes on along the minus strand of CAZBPU010000025.1, from coordinate 6,339 downwards.
CAAACTACTCTTATAAAAACTGCTGTGGATAAGATTGATATAGATAGACCTGATTGGACTTTTGTTGCTTCTCGTCTTTTTCTTTATGACTTATACCATAGAGTAAATCAATTTAGTGGTTACTGCTCTTTAGAAAAATACTTTGAAAGAGGAGAGGCTGAAGGACGTTTAGTTCTTGGTCTTAAAGAGAAGTATGATTTAGATGATTTAGATAAATATATAAAACCTGAACGAGATTTACAATTTAACTATTTAGGTATGAAAACTCTAAATGATAGATACCTCATAAAAGACCGTCAAGGGAACCCTATAGAGCTACCACAGCACATGTTTATGGCTATTGCTATGTTCCTAGCACAAAATGAGCTAAACTGCCAAGATTGGGCTAAAAAATTCTATGACTTGATAAGTAAATTTGAAGTGATGTTAGCAACACCAACTCTTTCAAATGCAAGAACTCATCGTCATCAGTTAAGTTCATGTTATATAGGAAGTACACCTGATAATATTGAAGGCATTTTTGATAGCTACAAAGAGATGAGCCTTTTAAGCAAATTTGGTGGTGGAATTGGCTGGGACTGGAATGCAGTTCGTTCAATGGGTGGAAGCATAGATGGACATAAAAATGCAGCTGGTGGGATTATCCCGTTTTTAAAAATAACAAATGATATCGCAATAGCAGTTGACCAACTAGGTACTAGAAAGGGTGCAATTGCTGTTTATATTGAGCCCTGGCATATGGATGTAGCTGACTTTTTAGACTTGAAGAAAAACTCAGGTGAAGAGAGACGTAGAACGCATGATCTTTTCCCTGCAATGTGGCTAAATGACCTCTTTATGCAAAGAGCTAGTAAAGATGAGATTTGGACTCTATTTGACCCTTATGAAGTACAAGACCTTTCAACTCTACATGGCGAAGCTTTTGAAAAACGATATAAAGAGTATGAGAGTGACCCAAGTGTAGCAAAAGAGAGAATAAAAGCAAAAGAACTTTGGAAAAAAATGCTTACTGAGCTATTTGAGACTGGAAATCCTTTTTTATGTTTCAAAGACAACGCAAACAAAGCAAATCCAAATGACCATACAGGTTTCATAAGAAGCTCCAATTTATGTACAGAAATTTTTCAAAATACTGAACCAAACCATTATAAAACAAAAATTGTTTTTGAAGATGGTACTATTCAAGTTTTAGAAGAGCATGACTTGATTAAAGTAGATAGTGGTATTACAAAAGAGGCAAAAAAAGTTACTGCTCTTGATAGTATAAATGATAAAAAGATATTTATAGTTGAAAAAGAGATGATAGAAGGTAAAACTGCTGTTTGTAACCTAGCAAGTGTAAACCTTTCAAAAATCAATACTAAAGAAGACATAGAGAGAGTTGTACCAATAGCAGTTAGAATGCTTGATAACGTAATAGAACTCAACTTCTATCCCCATGCTAAAGTAAAACATACAAACTTAAAATCTCGTTCAATTGGACTTGGTGTTATGGGTGAAGCTCAAATGCTTGCAGAGAGTAAAATAGAGTGGGGAAGTTATGACCACTTTAGTAAAATAGATGAAATCATGGAAGCTATAAGTTACAACGCTATACACTCTTCAGCAAACTTAGCAATAGAAAAAGGTAAATATCCAGAATTTGAAGGCTCAAAATGGAGTAAAGGTATATTTCCAATAGATGTAGCAAATGAAGAAGCAAAAAAACTAGTAGATCGTGGTGGACTTTTTGGTTATACTTATAATTGGGAAGACTTACGTGAAAAAGTAAAGAAAACCGGCATGAGAAATGGCTACTTGATGGCAATAGCACCTACAAGCTCTATATCTATCTTGGTAGGGACAACTCAGGCAATAGAGCCAGTTTATAAAAGAAAATGGTTTGAAGAGAACCTTTCAGGTATGATTCCTGTAGTAGTTCCAAAGCTAAGTCCTGAAACTTGGGCTTACTATACTCCTGCGTATGATTTGGACCAAAGACTACTCATCCAAGCGGGAGCAATCCGTCAAAAATGGATAGACCAAGGACAAAGTCTAAATATATTTATGACACTTGATCGTGCAAGTGGAAAAGTACTTAATGACATCTATATGTTAGGCTGGAAATTAGGTATAAAATCAACATACTACCTTAGAAGTCAATCACCAGAAAATAAGGTTGATGTTGCAGATAGAAGTATGGAATGTGATGGGTGCCAATAAAAAAAAGGATAAATTATGACTTATAAAGCTTTACATATAGAAGAGATAAATGGTAAATTTGTTAAAAATATAAAAGAATTGCCAATAAAAGAGTTAGATACGAATGACATATTGATACGCATAAAATATAGTGCTTTAAACTATAAAGATGCTCTTAGCTCTATCGGTAATCGTGGTGTTACTAGGGAGTATCCTCATACTCCAGGCATTGATGCTAGTGGAGTGGTTGAGCGTAGTAATACAGATAAGTTTAAAATAGGTGATGAAGTTATAGTTACAAGTTTTGACTTAGGTATGAACACAAATGGTGCATTTAGTGAGTATATCTCTGTACCTGCTAACTGGGTAATTCCTCTTCCAAAAACACTCTCTCTTAAAGAAGCAGCAACTATAGGAACAGCTGGATTAACAGCAGCAATTGGTATATATAAACTTATAAAAAATGACCAAAAAGAAGGTAATTCTATACTTGTAACAGGTTCAACGGGAGCTGTTGGTAGTTTTGCTGTGAAGCTTTTAGCACATCTTGGATTCAATGTCACTGCACTTAGTTCAAAAGAGAATAAAAAAGATTTTCTACTCTCTCTTGGAGCACATAATGTTATATCAAAAGATGAATTAGAAAGCCATCCTAAGAAACCTCTTTTAAAAGAAAATTATGATGGTGCATTTGATGTTGTTGGAGGAGAACTCTTAGAAAACATACTAAAACAGATAAAATCTGAAGGAAGTGTAGCAATATGTGGACTTGTTGGCTCTCATAAACTCAACACTACAGTAATGCCTTTTATACTACGTGGAGTCAATCTTTTAGGTATAAACTCTGCAGATTTTTCTCAAGAACTTAGAGTAACACTTTGGAATATGTTAGCCAATGAATGGAAAATAGATATCAGTGATCTCTCTTATGAACATACTCTTGAAGAGTTACCAAAACTAATAGATGATATGCTAAATGGTAAGAGTATAGGACGAAAAGTTATAAAAATAGACTAGCAATTTTTTTCTATTTTATAACCATAATTTTGGTTATAATAGTTATAGATTTATACAAGGAGAAATTGTGGATATTGTTGTACCAAATTTACTTGAAGCATCATTTAAAAATAAAACATTTTCTCCTCATTTTCATGATAAATACTCTATAGCACTTATCACTTCAGGAAACCATAACTTTACATGTAATAAAGATGACTTTGTGGCACGTCCTGGAGATATCCGCCTTATAAATCCACATGATATACATGTATGTAAAAGTAAAACATGGGGATACATAACTTTTACTCCAGATTCTAACTTTGTTGAAGCATTTAGTGAATCTTGTCAAAAAGAGTTACATCATATAACATTTGCAAATCCCGTTGTACGTAATAACAAGCTATCACAACTATTTATAGGTTTAAATAGTGCTACAAAAGAGTGGCAAGATAAACTAATGGCAGAAAATATTTTAGAAGAACTAGTTGTAAATCTCATCTCATCTTACTCTAACTGCACAATAGAGACTAAAGATATAAGCTACTCAAGAGCAAAACTAACTCAATCAGTAGAGTACATGAAAACAAACTTTGATGAGCAATTAAAACTTGAAACACTCGCGAATATAAGTGGTCTAAGCAAATATCACTATTTGAGAAAATTTAAAGAGGAGTTTAATATGACACCTCATGCATATCTTCTTCAAATTAGAATACAAAATGCAAAAAATATGCTTTTAGAAGATGAAAGCTTAAGTGAAATAGCACTCTCTTGTGGATTTAGTGACCAGTCACACTTCACAAGAGTATTTAATAAAGTATATGGAATGAGTCCAAAAAGGTTAATATCATGAAAACTATAGGATTAATTGGCGGAATGAGTTGGGAATCAACAGCAAGCTACTATCAGCTTCTAAATGAAGGTATAAGAGATAAACTAGGTGGATTTCATAGTGCAAAAATCATTATGCACTCTGTTGATTTTGATGAGATACATAGGTTTCAACACGAAGATAGATGGGATGAAGCAGGGGAAGCTTTAGCTAAACATGCTATCGCACTAGAAAAAGCTGGAGCTGATTTTATCTTGATTTGTACCAATACAATGCATAAAGTAGCTGATATAGTGAAAAAAAACCTAAGTATTCCTATAATACATATTGCTCAAGCAACAGCAGATGCAATAAAAGAAAAAAAATGTAAAAAAAGTATCCTTCTTGGCACAAAATTTACAATGAGTGAAGAGTTTAACAAAAAAATACTTAGAGATAATGAAATAGAAATTGTAGTACCTGACGAAGAAAATATGACCATTATAAATAGTATTATCTTTGATGAATTGGTTTTAGGAAAAGTTTTAGAAAGTTCTAAAAAAAGATATGTAAAGATAATAGAAGATTTATGTAAAATTGAAAAAAATATAGATTCTGTTATACTAGGTTGTACAGAAATTGGACTTTTAATAAAAAAAGATGACACTCATTTACAAATTTTTGACACAACTCCTTTACATGTAAACAGAGCACTTCAACTCGCACTTTGAAGTAATTAAAAATAAAATAATTATTTTATTAATTAATTAAAATATTAATTAAATATCTTAAGATTAAAAACTATTTTTATCTTAAGAAGTCTTTGTTATAGCTATCTAACTTATTCAGTAAAATAGCTATTTTTACATATTTTTTATATGTGACAAAAGAGTAACAGTTTATTTTTTAAGTTTTAGTTTACAATATATTTAGTATAATCCTCTTTTAAATCAATAGGACTGTCATGCTAACAAAAATACTTAAAAGAGATGGAAAAAGTGAAGATTTTCACGCTTATAAAATAGAAGATGTTATAAAAAAAGCTTTTAAAAGTGTAAGAGTTACTTACGATGAGAGCGTATTTAAAAACTTAATGGAAACAGTTGATAACAAAAGAGTTGCAGCTGTTGAAGATATACAAGACTTAATAGAACAAGAATTATACAAATCTAGATACTTTGATGTTATGCGTTCTTTTATGATTTATCGTCATACTCACAAGATGCAAAGAGAGCATATAAATGGCCTAAATGAAGATACAACTTTCATAAACTCAACTCAAACTATAGAAGAATACATAGGCAAAAGTGACTGGAGAATTAAAGCAAATTCAAATACTGGCTATTCAAATGCTGGACTTGTAAATAATACAGCTGGAAAAGTTATAGCAAACTACTGGCTTGATAAAATATACTCTAAAGAAGAAGGATTTGCACATAGAAATGGTGACTATCATATACATGACCTTGATTGTTTAACTGCATACTGTGCAGGATGGAGCCTAAGAGCTCTACTAAATGAAGGATTTAATGGAGTTAGAGGGAGAGTAGAGTCTCGCCCTCCACAACACTTTCGAGAAGCTCTTGGACAAATGGCAAACTTTTTAGGGATACTGCAGAGTGAATGGGCTGGAGCACAGGCATTTAGCTCTTTTGATACCTATCTTGCACCGTATGTTTTTAAAGACAATTTACCATTTAAAGAGATAAAAAAAGCTATTAGGAGTTTTGTATATAATTTAAATGTTCCAGCACGCTGGGGACAAAGCCCTTTTACTAATGTCACAATTGACTGGACAGTCCCTAGTGACTTAGCAGATCAAACGCCAACTTCTAGTGATATTCATCTGTTTAAAAACATTGAAAACTCAAAACTTTTAGAAGAAGCTAAAAAAAGAGGCGTAAAAAATCTTGAAGATATGACATATAAAAACTTCCAAAAAGAGATGAATCTTATAAATAGAGCATACTATGAAGTGATGACAGAGGGAGATAAAACTGGACAACCTTTTACATTTCCAATCCCAACTGTTAATCTTACTGAAGATTTTGACTGGTATGGAGAAAATACTGATCTGCTTTTTGAAAATACAGCAAAAATTGGCTCATCCTACTTTCAAAACTTTATCGGAAGCCAATACATGAGAGATGAAAATGGAAATCTTGTAGAAGATCCCAAGGCATACAAACCTGGTAATGTAAGAAGTATGTGTTGTCGCCTTCAACTTGACCTTCGCGAGCTTTTAAAACGTGGTGGTGGCCTTTTTGGAAGTGCCGAGATGACAGGAAGTATTGGTGTAGTTACACTAAACTTAGCTCGATTAGGATATGCATACAAAGGTGATAAAA
>CAZBPU010000024.1:0-18398 GCA_964493845.1 uncultured Sulfurospirillum sp. | reverse complement strand
GGTTTGAATCATAAGCTTTTACAACAGTTCTTTTATCAACATCAACATTATATATAGTAGGGTCATAAGTCTTACTTGGGTCATACTGTTCTATAACGTAGTCCTCATAAAATGATAGTATTTCTATTTTTCCATCCCAAGTATTTCCTGTAGATTGTTGAGGAACTCTTTTGGTATAAGTCATATCAAGTATATCTTTTTCTCCTGTAGGAGAAATAACAGTAGAAGTAAAATGTTCTACATTAGGAATCTCTTGTAAAGTTTGTAGTTTTGCAGTAATATTCAAACTATTTTGGTCTAAAGTACTTATATCTTCATTTGTTATATTCCATTTTAAATTTTCATCTAAAGTGGAGTTTACATTTATACTATTTCCTAGAGCATCACTTACTATAATTAAAACTACATCACCACTTTTTGGATTTAAAATTTCAGGAGTATTTGAAACAGTACCATCTACAGATAGCGTTTGGTTTGTTGTGTTTGTTGTACTTGTTATATCATTTTGATTTATATCAACTTGTGTTACATCTTCTATAATTTTTGGATCTAAATTTGCAGAAAAAGAGACATTTGAGGTAGGAATAGGAGGGTAATAAAGTATGTCAGGAAGATTTATTTTAGATTGAGTATCTACGCTACCTAATGCAATATCATTAACATCACTTATAGAAAAAGCTTCACCTATATTACTACCATCTTTACCGTAATATAATCCAAACTGTTCTAGCTTATCTTGAGAAAGAGTTGTAGATGTTATATTATTAGCACTTGTTCCTAATAAATAGTTTCCATTACTATCTATTAAATCACCATTACTATCTATTCCAAAATCACCAGCTCTTGTATAGTATGTTTGGTTATTTGTACTTTGTACTCCAAACCATCCTTCTCCTCCTATAGCTAAATCAAAAGTATTGTCAGTTGTTTGAAAAATTCCTTGATTCATATTTGTAGTAGTAGCACTAACTTTACTACCAAGACCAATATCATTAGATGTAGAATCAAAGTAACTATCTGTAAGAGAAGATGAAAATAAGGTTGAAAATTCTGTATTACTCTCTTTATAACCTATAGTATTTACATTTGCTATATTATCAGATAAAACATCTATCCCATATTGGCTAGATTTTATTCCACTTATTCCATTGTAATATGATGAAGTCATAAAAATACCTTAAAAATACTCTACAATATAATCTTGAGGAACATAAGAAGATCCAAGTTTCATATATGCTTTCCCTTCTTCAAACCTAACAGATTCAACAGGGTAAATACCAAATTGTGTTTGTTGAGCTTCACCATTAATATCTGTGTAATCAGCTGTTACATAGTAATAACCAGGGTCTAATTGTTCTCCACTATCACTTATACCATCCCATTGAAAGGCTAATACACCGTTTTCTCCAGATTGTTCATCTAAAGAAATACTTCTTACTGTATTACCTGTGCTATCCATGATATTAAGGGTTCCAGATTGGATTTCATTTTCAAAATAAACTTCAAAGTTAGTTAATTGTCCTTCTTCTAGAGTTACAGCATTTGAACCTAAAGAGGCCATTTTACCTATAGCTGATATTGAGCTAAAATCTTGATTTGCTTGCATTTGTGCTACAAGTTCTTCCATGGCTTTATTTGTATTATCTGCTGATTCTAGTGTTGCTAGTTCTGATGTCTGACTAAGAATTTTATCACTATCCATAGGGTCTGTAGGGTCTTGATATTGTAATTCAGTTAGTAGAAGTTGCATAAAAGAGTCTTTATCTAAAACACTATCAGGATTTTCTACAGTATTTCCTCCGTAAGTTGGTGTATATGTTGCATTGCTTATTGCTTCAAAATCTGTTGCCATAGTTTATCCTTATTATATATATGTAGGAACAATAAGCTTTATGCTTGTTGTTTCATCTTCAAAATTTTCATCTTCAAATTCATCTAAAAAACTTTTTGAAGATTTACCTTGTTGTTGTTCTTTACTCTCTCTTTGGTCTGAAAAGTTCATCTCTAAATTTGTAAATCCCATATTCACAAGAGAGTTTTTAAACTCTGCTTGATTTTGAGTGAATAGTGACATGGTATTTGCATTTGATGAAATATTTACATGTAGATTATTTCCACGATTTACTATTGTAACATCAACCTCACCCAATCCTTTAGGATTGAGTGCAAGTTGAACTCTCATAAAAGGTGGTTTATAGTTTTCTAGTTTCTCTTTAAAATCAGCAGCAAAGTTATTAAAAGTATCTTTTGCTGGACTTAATTGCTTTGATGCAATAGTATCTGTTTTTATTTGTGGTTTTATTTCTACTCTATTTGAAGTTGGTTCAGTTTTTACTTCTATATTTTCTTTTGTTTTATTATCTATTTTACTATTCTCTTGTATTTGTGTTGTGGTAGTTGTGGTAGAATCTTTCTTTTCAATTTTAATATTTTGAAGGATATTTTCTACCATACTTTTTTTAGAGTTGTTTGATTCTATTTTTATTTCATTTGTTCTAGTAGAATTTGGTTTTTTTATCTCTTCTTCAGATTTTAAATGCTGATTTTCTTTAGTTTGAACTTTTATTTCTTTTTTCTCTTCTTTTATACCTATTTCAGGGGTGTCTTTTTTTAGTACCTTTTTAATACTCTCCTCTTTTGGGCCAATTTTAGGAGCTTCTTCTTGAACTATATTTATAGTTTTTTTAACCTCTTCAGTAGTTTTTATAGTTGTATTCCCTTTTTTCTCTTGAGTTCTTTTTTCTCTAACTATTTGTTGAGTAGACTCTTTTTCTTCTTTTTTTGGTGTATAGAGTATTTTTTCTAAAAGGGTAGGTTCTTTTTGTGTTTTTGTATTTGCTTCTGTTTTAGGTTTTTTAATATTGTTTATAGATAAAACAGTTGGTTTTATGTCTAGCTCTTTTTTAGGTTCATTTAGAACTTTTGTTGTTGTTTTGTCTTTGTTATCGGAGAAAAAGTCTTTTTTTGCTAATTCTGGAAACTCTTTTTGTAAATTATTAAAATCTAAATTTTTTACTGATATTTTTTCTAAACCTAAGTCATATTTTTTTGATAGGTTTAGAAGGTCTGTTATATTGTTAACACTTTTTAACTCTTTTTGAGCAGTATCATTATTTATTAGTTTTTCAAATTTATTTGAAAGTGATGGAAAAGATGATATTTTTGCTTCAGGATTTTTTAGAATAGATACGATTTTTAAAAGATCATCTAATAAATGTTCATCGATGGATTTTTTGTTACCTTTAGTCTCTAAATCTGTACTTATATTTTCCTGAAAATCTGTAAATTCTAAATCTAGCTTTCCTTTATCTTTTACAGCTATAGATCCTTTTATTTGCGCAAACATGATAGATAAAAAGTCTTTTGATGAGGTTTTATCATTATTACCGGTAATCTCTTGAGTACCTTTTGCAGCTGGCTTAGCTTTTGCAACATTAACACCAGTTGAAATACTGAACATCTCTTTCATAATTTGCCTTTAGAAATTTATCTATATAATACAAGCAAAATATGTTCCAATTACTTAGGTATAGCTATTTTAAGAAAATTTAGATATAATATCTGCCTTAAATAAATAGAAACCTAAACAATGATTTTCTTTTGCTATTTCTCACTAAGGGAGAAGTTTTGGTGAGAGAAATTTAACTTGGGCTTCGCTCAAGTTAAAGGAGAAATAAAAATGAATAAGACGGATTTTAGAAATATTGCAGTTATTGCACACGTTGACCACGGCAAAACAACATTGGTTGATGAATTGTTAAAACAATCAGGCACATTTGATGCACATACTCAAACCGAAGAGCGTATGATGGATAGTAATGATTTAGAAAAAGAGAGAGGAATTACAATTCTTTCTAAAAATACAGCAATTCACTATAAAGATACAAAAATTAATATTATAGATACTCCAGGTCACGCCGATTTTGGTGGTGAAGTTGAGCGTGTACTTAAAATGGTAGATGGTGTTTTACTTCTTGTGGATGCTTATGAAGGTGTTATGCCTCAGACTAAGTTTGTCGTGAAAAAAGCGCTTTCTCTAGGTCTTCGTCCAATTATAGTTATCAATAAGATTGATAAAGATTCGTCTGATCCTGAACGTGTTATAGATGAACTTTTTGACTTGTTCATTGCACTTGATGCAAATGAAGAGCAGCTAGAATTTCCAGTAGTTTATGCAGCAGCTCGTGATGGTTATGCAAAGTATGAGATGAGTGATGCAAATGAAAATTTAATTCCACTTTTTGATACAATTTTAAAGCATGTTCCAAGTCCAACAGGCGATAAAGATAATTCGCTTCAACTTCAAGTTTTTACACTTGATTATGATAACTATGTTGGAAAGATTGGAATTGCTAGAATTTTTAATGGAACAGTTCAAAAAAATCAAAATGTTATGCTTGCAAAAGCTGATGGTGAGCAAGTAAAAGGACGTATTTCAAAACTTATCGGATTTGAAGGACTTGAAAGAGTTGATATTGATGAAGCACAAAGTGGAGATATTGTAGCTATTGCTGGATTTGAAACACTTGATGTTGGAGATAGTATAGTTGATCCAAATAATCCAATGCCTCTTGATCCTCTTCATATTGAAGAGCCTACACTTTCTGTTGTATTTGCTGTTAATGATTCTCCTTTAGCAGGTCTAGAAGGAAAGTATGTAACTTCAAATAAAATAGATGAGCGTTTAGAAGCTGAAATGAAAACAAATATTGCTATGAGATATGATAATGTTGGAGAAGGAAAGTTTAAAGTAAGTGGGCGTGGAGAACTTCAGATAACTATTCTTGCAGAAAATATGAGAAGAGAAGGTTTTGAGTTTAGTCTTGGTCGTCCAGAAGTTATTATTAAAGAAGAAAATGGTGTTAAACTTGAACCTTATGAGCATCTTGTTGTTGATGTTCCAGATGAATTTACTGGTACTGTTATAGAAAAACTTGGAAAGAAAAAAGCACAAATGACAACTATGAATCCAACAGGAGATGGGCAGACTCGTATAGAGTTTGAAATCCCAGCTCGTGGACTTATTGGTTTTCGTGGACAGTTTTTAACTGATACAAAAGGTGAAGGTGTTATGAATCACTCATTTTTAGATTTCCGTCCTGCAAGTGGTGGTGTGGAAACTCGTAAAAATGGAGCACTTATCTCTATGGAAAATGGAGTAGCATTAGGATATTCACTATTTAGCTTACAAGAGAGAGGATCACTTTTTGTTGGACCTCAAGCTAAAGTATATGTTGGTATGGTTATAGGTGAACATGCAAGACCAAATGATTTAGATGTTAATCCAATCAAAGGAAAGCAACTAAGTAACGTTAGAAGTAGTGGAGCAGATGAAGCTATAAAACTAGTTCCTCCTCGCCAACTTACTCTAGAGTCCGCATTAGAGTGGATTGAAAATGATGAGTTAGTTGAAGTAACACCAGTTGGCATTCGTATAAGAAAGCGTGAGCTTGATGCTACTAAAAGAAAAAGACAAACTAAAAAAGATAAAAACTAATAAAATATAGTATCTATATATATGATGTATTATATATAGATACTTTTATATAAAGGATTTGTTATGAATTCACTTCTTATTGCACTTTTAGTTATTGCTGTAATCTTAATTTTCTTATACAATTCTTTAATATCTAAGAAAAATCAAGTAGAAAATATCTACGCAAGTGTAGATACTCTTTTGAAAAAAAGATTTGATTTAATTCCTTCTTTAGTTGCTACTGTTCAAGAAGCAATGAAGCATGAAAAATCTACTCTTGAAGAGATAACAAAGCTTCGTTCAAAAGCTATGAAAAATGGTGTTAGTAGTAATGAAATGGCTACAATAGATAGTAAACTTAGCTCACTACTTGGGTCTATAATGGTTGCAGTAGAAGATTATCCTGAACTAAAAGCTAATGAAAATACACTAAATTTACAGCATTCACTAAATGAAATTGAAGAGCAGCTTTCTGCATCTCGGCGTGCTTACAATCAAGTAGTAACAGATTATAATAATGCAATTGAGATGTTTCCCACAAATATTTTAGCTACTTATATGAGATATAGAAGAAAACAAGTTTTTAGCATATTAGATAGTGAGAAAAAAAATCCAAATGTAAAAGATTTGTTCAATAAGTAATGAAAAAACTTTCTGAACTTCAAGACTTTTTTTATGAAAATATTTATCCAAATTTAAAATTACTAGAAAAAAAAAGGTTAAAAATATATTTATCTTTAAAAAAGATTGCTATTGGACTTTTTATATTTATAAGTATAGTTTTTTATAGTTTAATAGATATTTTTCCAAATATTATTGACTTACTTATAGTATGTTTAATTTTTTATTTTGGATTTTTTACTTTCATATATAAGATGAAAGTAAATGGATATACCTCTTTATTTAAAGACCAAGTGATTGAAAAACTTGTAGAGTTTGTAGGCGGTGATCTTATATACAATAAACTAGGAACTATAAACAAATATGAATATAAAACAAGTTCACTTTTCCCACAAAAGATTGATAGATATAGAGGAGATGATTTAGTAGTAGGAAAAGTTGATGGAGTAGATATTCGTTTTTCAGAAATACACTCTGAAGTTAAAAAAAAAGGAAACAAAGGGGAAGAGTACTGGCAGAGTATTTTTAAAGGACTATTTTTTATAGCTGATTTCAATAAAAATTTCAATGGGAAAACTATAATTATACCAGACAATAGCGAAAAATTTTTAGGGTCATTTTCTCATTTTTTTCAATCTTTTAGTTCTCGTGGAGAGCTTATAATGATGGATAATCTTGAATTTGAAAAAGAGTTTATTGTTTATTCCGACGATCAAATAGAAGCAAGATATATTCTTTCTCACTCCTTGATGAGCTCTATTTTAGAGTATAAAAAAATTCTAAATAAAAATATATATATTAGTTTTGTCAATTCAAATATATATATTGCTATTAGTTTTAAAGAAAAGCTTTTTGAGCCTAAAATATATAAAAAAGTAACTAATTTTGATGAGATAAAATTTTATTTCCAAATTCTTAGTTTAACTACTGACATAGTAAAATATCTTAACCTCAATAGAAAAATTTGGTCTAAAAGGTAAAATATTTACTAAAAAGTAGTATACTTTAGATATTAAGGATTAAAGTTGAATAATATTTTAAAGATAATTATCGGAGTAATTGTAGCAGTAGTAGTAATATACGCTATAGTTGGTACATTTTTTATGAGTGATGGTAAAACAAATACAAACTTTAGTAGTTTTGGAAATATGGTTGCACCAAATAGAAATACTAGTACAGAAAGCACAGATAAATTAGAAGTTAATATAGATAAAATTTTAATCAATATGCACTCAGGTAATTATAAATACATGAAAGCAGATATGTCTTTTAAGATGAAAGATAAAAAAAACAAAGATGCTTTAGTAAAAAGTATGCCTTATATTAGAGATACAATTTTACGTTTTTCATCAAATCAAAATAGTAATAATCTTGCTACTTCAAAAGGTAAGCAGCAGTATAAAGAAGATCTAAAAGATCTTATATATGAGTCTTATGGCTTATCTATAGATGATATCTATTTTAGAAATTTTGTTTTAGCAAAGTAGAGTCTACTTTAAATAGTGCTACAAAAGACAACAGTGCCATAAAAGCTGCATATAAATATAGATAATTCCCATAAAAGTATCCTGCAAGAAGAGCACCTATAAACCCCCCTAATCCAAAAGAAAAACCGTAGTAAAATTGTGCTGCGAGTTTTCTATTTTGATATATATTATATAGAAAACTAATAGCAACTGTATGGTGTAGAGCAAAAGATATTGCATGTAAAGATTGTGCAATAAAAGATATAGTAAGTGACTCAGGAAATAAGAAAAGTAAGAGCCATCTAATAATAGTAACAAATACTGAAAATTTTAAAATTTTTAGTAAGTTTAGTTTTAGTAATGGTGCTTGAAAGTAGAAAAATAGTATTTCACAGATTACTCCAAATGCCCAAAGGTAACTAACTATTTCTAAACTTATACCACGTTCAGTTTCATAAATAGTAAAAAAATTATAAAAAGTACCAAAACTTATCTGCATAAAGAAGAGGCTTATCCAGAGATATTTTGCTTTTTTAAGTTTAAATTTTTCAATATTCTTATATTTTTTATTTTTTATAAAATCATCGTTTTTATATGTAATTGCAAGTCCAAAGATGATTGTTATTAGAATAAAAATAGCATAAAAATTAAGGCCTACTGTATAGTTATCTAATTCTCTTGCTAGTACAATTCCTAAAATCATAAATCCAAAAGAACCATATAGTCGTGATTTACCGAATCTTTTTTTACCAAGATGTTCCATCGCATAAGTCTCTATATATGGAAGAACAAGTCCACCAGCAGCACCTATAATCATATTAGGAATTAAAAAAGCATAAAAATTTTCAATTGTAAAATAGAATAAAAGTAAACCCAAAAATATACTAAAAAGAGATATATGAAAAACTTTTTTAGTTAATTCTATATGCTTTAGAAAAAGAAATGGCATTAAAAATCGCATGAGTGGCGCAAGAGCAAATACAATACCAATTTGTATTGTACTATACCCTACCATTTGCAACATCTTAGGCATAAAAATTACATATATTGCAGTAACACTAAAGTAGGAAAAAAAGAAAGCAGAGATTTTAAAAAAAATCATCACTCTCCCACTTGAATGAGCATTGTTCCAGATATGAGGTCGTGCAAGGTTTTTTTATCACGCCTAGCTATTGCTAAAAATAGTCCAAAAATTAGAAGGGATGATAGTACAAAAGAAAAATACCTTATTATAAGTTGAAAAATAGTAGGTTTTTGTAGGTTTTTGTTTACAAGCTTTATATCATAAGCTCTGTATCCAGGTGTTTGTGATTTGAAAAACCAAAATCCAATAATGATAAAAAAATGTGGTCCAAATATATAAATCCAACCAGCAATCATATGTTGTGCAAACTCTTCTCGAGAGCCCATAATAAGATAAAAAACTACATACATAAGTGGCATTAAAATCATAAAAGTATCAGTTATAAAGGCTTTTATTCGATTGACTAGAGGGGCAGTAGTAAAACGTAGTGGTTTAACTTCTTGAGGAGGAGTTTTCCCCTGTTTTATATCTCTCCATCTAGCCATATTTATTAGTTTCCTCTACTGCCAGGTTTAAAAGCAATGCTACCATCTTTACAAAGAGGGCAATTTTCTTCATCATAAACATTAAATTCAAAATCACCAAGAGCAAAAAATGGAATATTACTTGGAAGTTTACAGGTAGATTTAGCTTCATTATTATTACCAACTCTTTTACAAAAGCCACGATTTGCAAGAGCAGCAAAAGCAACTACTTCTCCACCTTGTTTTTCTACTTGTGAAGCAGCTTCGAGAACTGAGCCACCAGTAGTGATAATATCTTCACACATTAGTACTTTTTCACCTTTGTATACTTCAAAACCACGTCTTATAGTCATGATTTTATCAACTCTCTCAGCAAAGATAAATCTAACACCTAAGGCACGAGCTAGTTCATATCCTGCAAGTATTCCACCAAGAGCAGGGGCACAAACAGTATCTACATGTAGGCCACTTTTTTTAATCATATTAGCCAAGTTTTTAGCCAAGTTTTCAGCTATCTTTGGATTTTCTAAAACTTTTGCACTTTGCAGATAAAATTGTGAATGTTTTCCACTGCTAAGAAGAAAATGTCCTTCTAGGTAAGCATTAGCATCTCTATAAATTTTTTCTAAATTCATTTTAGTCCTTGCTATTGGTAAGAAATTTTTTTATCATATTTTCAATAACTCAGTTTCTTTAGCTTTTACAAGAGTCTCTATACTTGCAACTGCGTTATCTGTTATTTTTTGTACTTCATCATGAGCTTTTTTTGATTCATCTTCTGTTATCTCTTTAGCTTTTTCTAGCTTTTTGATTTTAGCATTTGCATCTTTTCTAATATTTCTCATAGATACTTTTGATTTTTCACCCATAACTTTGGCAAGTTTTGCATTTTCTGCTCTTTGCTCACTTGTCATCGGTGGGAAAAATAGTTGAATTGACTCACCATTGTTATTTGGGTTTACTCCTATATTCGCTTCTGATATAGCTCTTTCAATATCTTTAAGAAGATTTCTTTCCCAAGGGGATACATTTATGGTTGTTGCATCACTTGCTAAAACAGTAGCAACTTGATTTAGTGCAGTTGGAGTTCCATAATAATCAACCTTTACATTATCCAATATTGAAGTTGAAACAGCTCCACTTCTTATAGTAATAAACTCTTTTTTTAATGACTCCAAAGTCTTATTAACATGTTCTTGTTGGTCAAGATATATCTCATCTAGTTCCATAATTATCCTTTATTAGTAGTTTTGTTGATATTTTATTTCCCACACTTACAATTATGCGAGATCTTTTGTTTATTAGTTTTTTGTTTAATTTCATTTTAAAATCACCATTTTTTAACTTAGTTTTAAGCCAGCCATAGCTAGTTATATAAACGCCACCTTTTTTTGCTTTTTCATTAGTTTTTACATATAAAGTTTTGATAGTTCCATTGTCTGGAAATATTATAGGTTCTTTCCATTGTGCTTTAAGAACTTTATATCTAAGATAAAGTTTTATATTACTTTTACCAACAAGAGCCGTTCTGTCAATATCGTAAATATTACTAAAATTGGAAACTGCTCCCATATTTTGATTTATAATTGCATCAAAACCATAAGATTGTACTAGTTTTTGGACTCTTGGACTATATTCACCATAAGGATAAGTAAAAAATTTTGGTTTTAGATTTAATTTTTGTTGAAAAAGTTTTAACCCTTTTTCGAGATCTTTTTTTATTTCACTATCACTTATGTAAGTCATATGTTTATGTCCATAGGAGTGAAACTCAATACTCCCATATTTTTTTATCTCTTTTAACTCTTCCCAACTAAGATAATCAGGATATTTCTTTTGTGTAGCTTCAACATAGACAAAAATAGAAAATGGGTAGTTATACTCTTTAAAGATTTCCAAAGCATTTTTATAAAAACTTTTGAAGTTGTCATCTATTGTTAAAACAACCCAATTATCAGGTATACTCTTTTCTTCTTTGAGAGCAGTTACTAATTTTTGAAGAGGCACAATTTTATATCCATTTGATTTGAAATACTCAAACTGTGATTTTAGTTCTTCAATAGTAGTGTTTGTAGTTGGATATCTACTATCACCAAATCTGTGGTAAACAAACATATGAGCATCAGCCCAAAGAGTTACCGCAATAAGTAGCGATAGTAGAATAGGTTTCATATTTTTTAATTAGTTGCTTTTTGGAGCAGTTGGTGCACTTGGAGCTTTTGGAGACTCTGGTGTTGCAGGAACTACACTTTTTTCTACTTTAATGTCTTCAGCAATAGATACATTTTTTTCTTGGTTATAAAAATATCCTAGTGTTAAAGTGTTTGCAATAAAAATAATGCCAATTACAAATGTAAACTTAGCTAAAAACCCAGCAGGCCCTTTTGCCCCAAATAGTGATTCATTACTTCCACTATATGCGCCTAGTCCTATAGATGAGCTTTTTTGTAACATAACAGCTATAGTTATAATAGCAGCTAAAATAAATTGTGAGACCAATAAAATTCCGGTCATTCTTAATGTCCTTTTAGTAAGATTTTAGTATAATCGTTGCATTATACCCAAATATATTAAAATTTAGATAAACAATAGGTTTTTATGAAACATATAAAAGAATTTTCAAGACAAGCAGATAGTTATATTCAAACTAATATAATCCAAAAAAAAGTTGCTACACATTTAATTTCTAAAGTAAAAAATAGTCCTAAAAAAATTTTAGATTTAGGGTGTGGAGCAGGCGATATATATAATAAAATAGATTGGAAACTTGATAAATTTATAGGAGTAGATAGTGCAAAAGGAATGTGCAATTTACATCCTAAAAATAATATAGTATCTATATTAAACAGTAATTTTGAGGATTTAAATTTTCAAAAAAAGATGCTTACTAAAGCACCATTTGATTTAGTTATTTCGTCATCTGCTCTACAATGGGCTAAAGATATAGAGTCTCTTATAGCATTCACTTCAAAATTAAGTAAAAATATAGCATTTTCAATTTTTACATCTAAAACATTTGAAGATATATATAAAATAAGTGAACTTAAAACTTTTTTGCCAAATGCTAATGAGTTAATAAAAATAGCAAGAAAGTATCTAGATATCGACTATGAGATAAAAGTTTATAGATTAGAGTTTGAAGATAATATTTCAAAATTTAGATATATTAAAAAAAGTGGTGTAAGTGGTGGAGAAAAAAAATTAACGTTAATTCAAACAAAAAATCTTATAAAAAATTATCCCTATAGTTATTTAGAGTTTGAAGTTCTTTATTTGTATAAATAAAATAAATATTAATTATAATTTAAAATAAATTCTTTTTAATTTTATTTTGATTTCATAATAAAATTCAAAAGCTTCCCTTTATATAAGTCTTTATTACAATTATTATAAGTATATATTTTCAAAATAGATAATAAATACTTATATTACCAATAAATCTTAAAGTAAATAATTAGTACTTTTAGTAACATTTTAGTAACATTTCAGAAAAATATATCATTAAAAGTAAAATTAAATGAACTTTTTCTTAGTAAATCTTAAATTTTTTTCTTTTTCTTAAAAAAAGAGAATCCCTAAATATAGGGCTTCTCTTGTATTTAAAATAAGTAATTATTTTTATCGTCATTTTTTCTAAGTTCGATGTAAGAATAGATACCTACAATAGTATCTATAAATAGATGTTAAAGTTTAATAATTTCTATTGAAGCTTAAAACTTAAAACAAGTAGAAGGAGAAGCAATGAAAGTAGAGATTTCTCGTAGGAGATTTCTTCAAGGCAGTGCTGCATTAAGTATTGCAGGGGGAGTTAGTATAAGTCCATCTGCAATAATGGCAAGTGCAGAAGCATCAGCTAAGCCAGAAGATATTGGTAAAACGAAGATTGTAGCTACTCTATGTGAGATGTGTGTGAATAAATGTGCGGTATTTGCGTATGTTAAGAATGGCGTTATAAAAAAGCTTGACCCAAATCCATATTTTCCTAAATCAAGAAATATGCTCTGTCCAAGAGGCAACTCAGGGTTGGCAGCAATTTATGATGAAGATCGTCTAAAGTATCCACTCATAAGAGATGGTGAAAAGGGTAGTGGAAAGTTTAAACGAGTAAGTTGGGATGAAGCTTATACTTATATAGGTGAAAAACTAACAAAAATATTAGATGAAGAGAAAGATAATCGTTCAACTGTAGCATTTTGTGCAGGAGAAGGAATGGCTGAGCATACATTTAAAAACTTCTATATAGGTTTTGGTTCAGCACATTTTTTAAATCATGCTAGTTTATGTCTTGCAACAACTGTTTCAGGATATTCACTGACTATTGGTGGATATGGACAAGCTGATTTAGAAAATGCAAATTACGTTATTATGGCTGGAGCAAATAGAGCAGAAGCTATTATTACTCCTGATTCTATGGATTTTTTCAAAAGAACTAAAGGTCGTGGAGCTAAGTTGGTTGTAGTAGATCCTAGATTTACAAATACAGCAGCTAAGAGTGATAAGTGGCTTGGAGTAAATGTTGGAACTGATTTAGCATTTGTTTTAGCATTGACTTATGTTGTAATTAAAGAAGGAATTTATAATAAAGATTTTGTTGAAAAGCATTTCAATGATTTTGATACATATAAAAATCATATTATTAGCAATGAATATACTCCTGAATGGGCTGAAAAGATTACAGGAATAAAAGCTGATGATATTTATGAAGTTGCAAGAGATTTTATGAAGCATGCCCCTCAATCAGTTTACTATCAAGGACGTCGTACAACTTGGAGTAAAAATGATTTTCAGTTAAGACGTGCACAAGCACTATTTTCTGCATTAGGTGGTGGTGTTGATATAAAAGGAGGTATCTGTTTTGGTAAAAAAATTCCTATGACAGGACATGAAGTACCTTCACCGATATATGACCAAGCAGAACCAAGGATTGATAGTACTGAGGCAGCTGTTGTTGGTGGAAGTGGCACTTGGGTTGGATTTAGAAACAAGGTTTTAGAAGGAAGAGCAGAGTATCCTATAAGAGCTCTTTTTAATTATAAACATAATCCAATGCAAAATATGCCAAACAATGTAAAAACAGCAGAGTTCTTAAAAAAACTTGATTTAGTTGTTACAATTGATACTATGCCAAGTGATACAGTTATGATGAGTGATGTAGTTCTTCCAGAGTGTACGTATCTAGAGAGAACAGATCCTGCTAAAGTATATGGTGGAATTGAGCCATCTATTGTTCAAAGAAACAAAGTAGTAGAGCCTATGTTTGAGAGTAAACCAGTTATAGATATTATGAGAGGGTTAACTCAAAAAATTTCTAGGTCACTATTTGAAATAACAAAAAAATATGATGAAGAAGTTCAAGATACAATAAAAGAAGAGGGCGAAGAGGTAGCTTATGAAGAGTTTGATTTAACAAAAGCATTTGAGAGCACTCAAGAAGAGTTAAACCATCATGCTGTTGCAAAACATGTAGGTGCTGCAGAATCATTAAAAGAAAAAGGTGTTTTTTACCCTAATATGGACAAATGGTTCAAAAAACTTAATGTTAATGAGTATGAGTACTATCCTGAGAGTGAAAAAGCTTATTCTGTTAGAAATGGTAAGTTAAAAACACCATCAGGAAAAGTAGAGTGTAATTTATCTTCTCTTACTAAACGTGGAATTGATGCAATGCCAACATGGAAAAAAGAGTATGAAATGATTATTCCTGATGGACAGTTTAGATTTGTAACGGGTCGTCACGCACAATTTACACAATCAGGATCATCTAACAATAAAATGTTATTAGATTTAGTACCAACAAATTACCTTTGGATAAACAAAAGGACAGCGACAAGAATGGGAATTAAGTTTGGTGATGAGCTTGAAGTCGCAAGTAAAGTTGGAAAAACTACTATAAAAGCTTATCCAACAGAAAAAATTGGTCCAAATACAGTATTTTGTATTCATGGTTTTGGAAATCATTCTGAAGCATTAACATTGGCATATGCTAATGGAGGAAATGATTCAAATATCATTGAAGACTCTATAGAACCGATGCATGGAGCAACTTGTCTTCATGATACTATCGTAGAAATTAGAAAGGTTTAATAATGGCACGTTATGGAATGGCATTAGACTATAAAAGTTGTATAAATTGCCGTGCATGTGAAACAGCATGTAAGGCAGAAAATGGAGTTCTACCAGGTCGTGATAATTATAGACTTTGGGTTGGACAAAAAGAGATAGAAGGAGAGTTTCCAAATCTTTCAATTGCATCATTGACTTATCAACCAAGTCAATGTCAACATTGTGACAATGCACCTTGTCAGCAAGTATGTCCAACAAATGCGACTTACTATGATGAAAATGGTGTAGTAAGAGTAAACCCTGAGCAGTGTATTTTATGTACATACTGTATCAATGCATGTCCTTATGACGCAAGATATGTTGATGATAGAACGGTTACTGTAGACAAGTGTAACTTCTGTTCAGATACAAGATTGGCAAATGGTGAGACAACAACAGCTTGTCAAGCAACTTGTCCTACAAAAGTTAGAACTTTTGGTGATTTAGATGATCCTAATAGTGATATTGCACAACTTCTAATGAAACGAGAATATAAGCAAATCAAAGAGCATCTTGGTACTAAACCAAAACTGTTCTATCTACTGTAAGGAGGTAAATTATGAACTTATCAATTAAAAATTTAATAACATTTAACAAAACTCCACTAAATCTATTAGTGGCATTTATAACTGTAGGTTTACTAGGTGCTTTTGTAGCTGGTGCAGTAGTATATTTTTTACATGGGCATCATGCTTTTAATGTAACAAGACAACATCCATGGGGTTTACTTATTGCCATGTATGTATTTTTTGTTGTATCAAGTACAGGTCTTTGTATTATCTCTTCAATTGGACATGTTTTTGGAGTAAAAGAGTTTCAACAGATAGGAAAACGTGCAATTGCTGGAGCGATTATTACAATCTGTTCAGGTTTTGCTGTAATTGCTCTTGAAATTGGTCATCCTATAACAATGCTTATTTATAATGTATTGACCCCAGGTCTTACATCAGCTATATGGTGGATGGGTACACTTTATGGGGTTTATCTATGTTTTATTATTCTAGAATTCTTCTTTTTAGCAGTAAAAGTAGATCACAAATGGTCAAAAATATTTGGTATAGGAGGACTTTTGGCAGGTCTTGCAGCACATTCTAACCTTGGTGCAGTTTTTGGATTTTTAGTTTCCCGTCCAACTGCAAATGGTGTATTTTATCCAGTATATTTTATCCTTTCAGCTATGATTACAGGTTGTTATCTTATATATCTTATATATGGATTTAAGTATAGAAATAATTATCCAGAGACTTTAAAGCCAATGCTTTTAAAATTAAATAAAATTTTAGGAATGTTACTTGGAATTCTTATATTTTTTGAAGCATGGAAGATTTTAACTGCACTTTATGGAACAATGCCAGAGCGCGCAGAGACTATTCTTTATGCAGTAACTAATCCAAACTTTTTTATAGGAGAACTACTTTTAGGTATGTTAATTCCATTTTTTATTATTTTGATTAGTAATGGACAAGCAATTAAGCCAATGGTATATGCATCATTAACAGGTATGATAGGTATCTTTTTTATGAGATATGACTTAGTTCACGATACTTTAGTATATCCAATGACAATGTTAAAGAGAAGTGAATATCAACTTCCTCCAACTCTATTGCACTACTTTCCATCTCCAGCTGAAATGGCAATAGGTTTTGGTGGTATAGGAATTACTATACTTGGATTATATGTTGCAGAAAAAGTATTTAATTTAGACCCAGATCCAGAGCATTAAGTTTATTTATAAAGGTATTTGCGATAGTATTTTTGTATAATTAATAAAGATTTTAAATTGAATTAGACATTTATATGAAAGGAGAAGAAAATGAAGAAACTATTAACGCTTGTTTTTGCAGCGATAGTTGGTTTAAGTTTAGTAAGCACTGCATCATTTGCAGGAGCGGCTAAAGGTCAAAAACTTTTCATCAAGAAGATGAAAAAACCTTGTGGCTTTAGTGGGGGTGTTATGGCTAAAAAACATACTCAAGATGAGTGGAAAGCTATATATGACTCTGGTAAAATGAATGATGAGTTGACTAAGATTTGTCCTAAAGCTAAACCATTAAAAAAGAAATATGTATCTCATGTATATGATTTTATGTATAACTATGCCAGCGATAGTGGTAATGTACCATCTTGATAACTTCTAAGGCAACAGGTTGTTGCTTACATATAAATAGTAGTTTTATCATTACTTTTAAAAAAGGAGAGAGTTTTGTCTCTCCTTTTCTTCTTTTTAAAGATTAAAAAAATAATTATTTGTTAAAAAAATATACTTTTCTGTACTTTTGTAATAAAAAATTTTACTTTTTGATAAGAAAAATTAGAAATTGAAAATTTTATTTTATTTTTTTAACTCCTTAAATAAGCGTTCTCAACGATTTAACTATAAGAATTTTTTATAAAAGAATTTTTTTTAATAAAATCATAAAGAAATTATCATATAATTTCACTATAGATGCTTATACTTTAAATTATTTTAACTTATAGGCGAAAAAAGGAGAAGATAATGAAAGTCGAGATCTCAAGACGTAGATTTCTTCAAGGGAGTGTTGCTTTAAGTGTTGTTGGTGGAACAACTCTTAGTTCAACAAGTATTTTGGCTAATAGTACTAAAGAGACTAAGCCAAGTAGTGCCCTTGTAAAGAAAGTACCAACTCTTTGTGAAATGTGCGTAAATAAGTGTGCAGTTATGGCTCAAGTAAAAAATGGAATAGTTACAAAACTAGATCCAAACCCAAGGTTTCCAAAATCAAAAAATATGTTATGTGCTAGAGGAGCTGCTGGAATCCATGCTCTTTATGATCCAGATAGATTAAAGTACCCACTTATAAGAACTGGGAAAAGGGGTGATGGTAAGTATAGACGCGCAACTTGGGACGAGGCAAACGAGTATATAAAAGAAAAAATGGTAAAAATCTTAGATGAAGAGAAAGATAATCGTTCATGTATAGGATATTGTGCTGGTGAAGGTATGGCAGAACATACATATAAAACTTTTATGGCAGATAAATTTGGTTCATCAAATTTTATTAATCATGCTTCTATTTGTCTTCAAACTACTGTTTCTGGATATGCATTAACTATAGGTGGATATGGACAAGCAGACTTGGATAATGCAAAATACGTTATTATGGCTGGAGCAAATCGTGCAGAAGCTATTGTAACCCCTGATACTATGGATTTGTTTAAAAGAA
>CAZBPU010000023.1:0-18735 GCA_964493845.1 uncultured Sulfurospirillum sp. | reverse complement strand
CTGAACAAAGTACAACTGCTATTGTTATGCACAATAGCAAAGCACTTTATTTTAATGTAGATTAATAAAAAATTATAACTCTTGAGGTTTGCCTAGATAAAATCCTTGTAGCTGATCAAACGGTATCTTAACAATCGAATCAAAAATCTCTTTAGTAGAAACATATTCTACTGTTGTTTTAATATTGCTTTTTATTGCGAAACTAGCTAAAGTTTCAAGTAATGCTTTAGATTTTTTATTTGTATTTATATGCTCCACTATTGATCCATCAATTTTAATTTCATCAAAATCTAACTGTTCAACAATTGCGAAATTTGCATGTCCAGAACCAAAATCGTCTAAAATAACAGATATACCCAACTTCTTAAGTCTTTCTATAATCTTACCAAGCCTATCAACATCTTCAAACCTATCATATTCTAGTATTTCAATCCCCATTCTTTTTACTGTTTGAGACTCTTTCTTTGCAATTTCTTCAATGATTAAAATAATTTCTTCATTTAAAATATCTTGGAGCCCTAAATTGATACTAAATTGCTCCGTTTTATTTTTAAATATTTCAACACTTTGCTCTATAATTTGTTTTGTTAATTTTTGATAAATATTAGTTTTCCAAATAATAGATAAAAAATCATTTGGCATAATTAGTTTACCATTCTCATCTTTGAGCCTTACTAAAACTTCATATTTTACAATATTTTTAGTTATATTTGAAAAAATTGGCTGAAAACGGCAGGAGACTGCTTCTTTATCTATTAATGATTTAATATAAGAAAAAGTATAAGTTTTCGCTACTTTCCCAGTTTTATCAAAAGAAGTTACTTTTTTTACACAATTTCTTCCTGATTTTTTTGCATTATATAGTGCGATATCCGCATTTTTAATAGCACTTTGAAAGTCTTTTTCTTCATTTGTTTTAGTATTAACTCCGATAGAAGCTTTTATGTTTAAATCACCAAATTCATCAGTTTTGAGATGGTTTTTTTCAAGAGCTAAACGAATATTTTCTGCTATATCAAAAGAATCTCTTTCGTTTTTATATACATGTAAAAAAACAATAAATTCTTCACCACCAAATCTAATTAGATAATCTTTCTTTTTAATTATTTTTTCAATGATAGATACAACATGTTTTAATGCTTTATCTCCTATAAGATGACCATATAAGTCATTGATTTGCTTAAAATAATCTAAATCAATCATCAGAATATGGTATTTTTCTAATGATAATTTAGAAGAAATATCTGTTAAAAAATTTCTATTATATGCTCCAGTAAGAGCATCTCGATAGCTTTTTTTCTTTGTAATATAAATTAGAAACACTTCAATACCAATCAAAATAATCAATATTATAATAGTAATTAATATTATTATTAAAAAAGTTTGCACTGGTGAAACCATTTGCTTTATCTTATTTGGAAATGATGTTGAATAATCTATCACCAATAAAGCTATACTATTTTTGTCTTTAACAATAGGGATAAGCATACTTTTCCATAGACCTTTATAGCGACTTTGATCCAAGATATTAACTACACCAACCTTATATATATTTTTCCATCTTTCAAAATCTCCTGGATCAAATTTTTGATAAAAATGACTTTTTTGAACTGATCCATCGCAAAGATATCTAAATTTTCCATCATCATCTAGCCAAAGGACATATGTGTAAGGTATTTCCTTACTTCTCATAATCTCCAAATTATTATTACATATCTTTTGAAAAGATGGATTTTCTTCCAAAAGTATGTGTAATTCTTTTTTATTGTGTTTAACTTTTGATTCTAAACTTTTAATAAAGTTACTAGCATGTTGCTGCATTGATTGATTTTCATGTTTTTCTATAGAGTATTTTAAATCATCTGTTGTAGTTTCTATGGTGGATATAAGCCAAGCCAATATAGTTATAATAAAAAGAAGTAAAAACGAAACAATAACCCTAAAAAACCTACTTACCATACCTTTGACTCAGCATATCTTTTAAATTCTGCTGGAAGCTTGATACCAATTTTATCAATTCTTGGAGTAATCATAACTATATTTGGACGACCTTTTTGCCAAAAATATGCTCCCACCGCATCTGGGTAATCTTTTAAAAGTGAATATTCAAGAACAACAATAGGTATATGTAAATCTAATTTGACTTTCCAACCAATCTCATCAATGATGATTAAATCAGCTTTTTTATAATCATCTACAATATCAAAAAAAGAATTATTACTTAAAGATAAAGGAATTTTTGAACCAAAATACCAAATAGATATCACTTTTTTTTCAGGAACTAGTACATGTGATATTTTAGTCAAAATCTTCTTTTCAATAGAGAAACTATTATCCTCGGCAAAAGCACACAATGATAATAAAATAAAGATTAAAAGTATATAGCGTCTCAAAAGAAATACTCCACTTGAGCCATAACTCGTCTATCTAAGTTATCTACAGCACCTAGTCCATATATAGGTGTTTTTGATGCCTTGCCAAATATATTTTCTCCTTTTACAGAGAGAGTAAAAGCATTATTTATATGCCATTTTACGCCAACATTATAATCATAACCTGATTTTATGTTTATCGGTCCTCCTATATAGGCAGGAAGAGGATAAGTATAAGAACTTCGATATATTAGTTCATTAAATATATCAAATCTTCCTATAGTGTTTATGCTACGAATATATGCACCAGTCATAGAGCTTTTTTTGACTATATCATCTCCTATAAAATAAGTATTATAGATTTCTGTGCTTATTTTATTGAGAGAATTAAAATGATGGGTATAATTTGCATATACACGAATAGTTTTATTTTTTTTACTACTATTGACAAACATCCTACTGCCTGAATCAAGTAAGATTTTATCTTCCAATATTTTATAAACTCCGCCGATTTTAGTAGTATCATTTGAGGTATTATATTTTAATTCTCCTATGATGAAATTATGGTGTTCTGCACCAAGTGAAGAGTTTGAAAAATAATTGTTTGGAAATGTACTAGTATAAGCAAAGCCAGGATATAAATAAGTTCTAGAAATAAATATTTTTGATGATAGAACAGAAGAAAAAAGATGTATATAGCCTAATCTTGCAATATATTCTGTATGTGATTCTGCATTGAAATTATCGGAATAATTATCAAATTTGATTGTTCCAATCAATAAATTATTTTCATCTATATTAAATCTCTCCTCACCAAATACAGAAAAAATATTTAGTTTTGAAGGTCCACTTATAGTTGTCGAATCATTACCATCCATAAGCATATGGTTTATCTTGTAGCTCTTTTTAATACCTTGTAATCCCCATTTAAAATCGCCTTTATTGTGCTCAATATTCTGTTTTAATGTAGCTTTATAGAGTGTTTCACTAAATTTGCCATCAAAATATGTGAAAGGATTTGGGTTTTGGACTATTCTAATTTTATTTGTATCTGAAAACAACATATTGTGTTTTATGTTATCTGCTGAGAGATTCAGTTCAAATGCGTTAGGTAATAAATACTGTATATTTAAAAACAGATGTTTGCGGTCTACCCTATTTGGCTCTATTGGAGTGTGTGCCATTCCTACACCTACGAATGCATCTTTTTCCTTTGCAAAATATCCAGCAGAAATGCTTCCTTTATCTTTGAAAATATATCTTGTGTAAAATGTATTATTGGTAGTATCTTTAGAATAATTACTCCCATTGCCATATAATTCTTTTCTATCTGTTTTTCCCAATAAAGCATACAACAGAACTGATTGTTTGTTGTCATTAAATGTATCTGTATAACAAATTTTGCTTGTCTTACTACCTTCACTATCGCCTTGAAGAGCTAAAGTACTTCCTTTTTCTCTAGTAGGTTCTTTTGAATAAATACGAATAGTAACGAGTCCTGGCTCATTGCCAAATGATATAGCATTTCCGCCTTCATAAATCTCAATGTGATCAACAAAACCTAAGTCAAGTTCAGAGAACTGTAGCATTGAACTACCATAAATAGAAGAAGAAACTTCATGATTATCTATATATAAGCGAAACATAGGTGAAACTACAGAACTGCCCCCACTAGGCGATAAAGCAGATTCTCCAATATATCCCTCTTTGTATGTAAAAAATCTTAAAGACTTTAAGACATCTTTCAGTTTATATGCTTGCATTCTCTCTAAATCATCGCGAGTATAGAGGATTAGCAATCCAGCACTCTCAACCTTTGTTTTATGATAAAGTTCTTCAGTGTTATTTAACTTCTGAAGCAACTCAGATATATCCTCTGCTCGTAAATTTAATATAAAAAAAGCTATTAAACATACAAAATATATCTTTTTCATCCACATTCCTATAATCATTATAAGTATAAATTGTAACTTACTTATACTTAATCTCACTTTTATTTTATCCAAAATTAGCAATTATAACTCTAAAATAATTTCTAAAAAAATTAAAAGTAGGCGAGCATGTAAAACAAGGAACAAAACTTGGGCTTAGTGGAGACACAGGAAGAGTAACTGGCCCTTATCTTCATTTTTCTATTATATTGCAGTAAAAAAAGATAGATCCACTTGATTTTATTAGTAAAATTAATGGACTAATTAAAAAATAACAAATATTTTAGTAAAATACAAAAATGATAGAATTAGAAATTGCAGATATTGTTGGTACTATTGCTTTTGCCTTGAGTGGTTTTATGGTTGCTACTCGTGATAGGCTTGATTTGTTAGGTATATTTATAGCCTCATTTTTAACTGCTCTTGGTGGTGGAATATCAAGAGACACTATAGCAGATAGAGTCCCTTTTGCTTTTGCTCATCTTTTACCTACTTCTTTAGTCATAGGGGTTATCTTTATTGCAATAATCTTTGAACTACATAAAAAAAGTGGATTAGAAAATAAAACATATTTTATTATTAGTGACTCCATAGGTCTTATCTCTTTTTCTATTACTGGTGCCATGGTTGGTCTGATGGCCGATTTTAATGTATTTGGGGTAGTTATATTGGCCCTCGCTACAGCTGTCGGTGGAGGTATCATGCGTGATATTTTACTTAACCGTGTTCCTGTAGTGTTAACAAGTGAATTATATGGAACTATATCTATTATCATTGGTATTGTAATTTTTGTTTTGGATTATATGAATTCTATCAACAATATATCTTTATTTTTGGTATTTATAATTGGATTGATATTTAGATTGATAGCTTATTACAAAAAATGGAAACTTCCAACACTTGATTAACAAAAATAAGATATAATTTTAGGATAAAAGGAAAATATATGTTAGAAAATATGGATAAAAAGTATGTTTTAAATACATATGCAAGAAATTATGTAAACTTTAAGCAAGGAACTAATGCAACTTTGTTTGATGATAAAGGCAAAGATTATATAGATTTTACAAGTGGGATTGGAGTAGTAAGTGTTGGGCATGGTAATAAAAGATTAGCAAATGCTATAGCTGACCAGGCATCTAACCTTATACATACTTCAAATCTTTATCTTATCGAGCCACAAGCGAAACTTGCAAAAAAGATTAGTGAATTATATGGCGAAGATGTAGGTACATTTTTTGCAAATAGTGGAGCAGAAGCAAATGAGGGAGCTATAAAGTTAGCTAGAAAGTATGGACAAAAAAATTATGATGGGAAAAGATATAGAGTTATAACTTTAGAAAACTCTTTTCATGGAAGAACTATAACAACTGTAAAAGCAACTGGACAAGATAGCTTTCATAAAGCAGATTTTTCTCCATATCCTGATGGGTTTTCATACGAACCAAATATAGAAGCGCTTTATAATGCAGTAAATGATGAAACAGTAGCAGTTATGATAGAACTTATACAAGGAGAGGGTGGAGTTGCACCTTTTGATAAAGAAGAGATTCAAAAACTAGCAAAATTTTTAAAACAAAAAGATATTCTTCTTATAGTCGATGAAGTTCAAACTGGCGTGTACAGAAGTGGAGAATTTTTGGCAACAAATCTTTATGATATAAAACCAGATATTGTAACACTCGCAAAAGGACTTGCTGGCGGAGTTCCTATAGGAGCAGTTGTTACTACACATAAAGAACTTTTTGAAGCAGGTGACCATGGTAGTACGTTTGGAGGTAATTTTTTATCTTCAAGAGCTGGATGTGAAGTTTTAGATATTTTGGAGAGTTACAAGAGTAGTGGAGAGTTAGATGAAGCTTTTATCTATTTTGATTCAAAGTTGAAAGAGTTTGGTTTGGAGTTTCCAAAACTTTTTGAAGAGGTTGTTGGTTTTGGTCTTATGAGAGGGTTGAGATGTTTTAGTTCAGTTGATTTAACAGGGCTTATACAGAGTGCTTTTAAAGAAGGTGTTTTAGTTCTAAAATCAGGAAGAAATACTCTAAGATTTTTACCACCACTTACTATAACAAAAGTTGAGATAAATGAAGGATTTAAAAGGTTGAAAAATGCGTATAAAACATTTAGTTAGTGTTTCTCTTTTAGTAGGAATTTTATCTGCAAGTGACAATAGTTCTCTTTTGTCATCTTTGAAGCAAGAAAAACTAAATATAGATAGACAAAAGATAGAACTAGAAAGTGATAATCTAAAATATGATTGGGTAAAGCAGGTTATGGGTGCATACTCTACATCAAATTATGATGGAAGAAGTGGAACAGTAGATAGTTCAAGTACTCTTTCTATTACTATCGACCAGCCTATTTTTAGAAGCGGAGGAATCTACTACGCTATACAATATGCTGGAGCAAATAGAGAATTTTTGAGATTGAGTATAACTTTAAGTGAACAAGACCTTATCAAAAGTGTTATATCTTCATGGTTATTTATAAAAAAGTATGATTTACAGATACAGAGACAACAGTATTTAATAGCAAATGCAAAGATAGATATCATTAGAAAAAAGGAACAGTATGAGAGTGGTTTTTTAGATAGTAGTTTTTTAGACCAAGCTATACTAACAAAATCAGGACTAGAAAAAAGTCTTATTGATATGGAGTCTTTAAGGTATTCTCAACTTATGATTTTTAAATCTTTAAGTGATTCAGATTATATGAGTATAACTCCACCAACATTTACAATGATTGATAAGAGTAAGTATTTAAACAGTTCTATACTATTAAAGCAACAAAATGCAGATAGACAAAGAGCAGAGTATTTAAAAAAGATGACAATAGCAAATTACTTGCCTACTGTTTCCCTATCTGCTGGTTATTATGATACTGATAACAATCTAGATACAGGTGATAGTTATAGTCAAATAGGGCTTAAAATCTCTATGCCACTTATAGATATAAATCGTGGTCGTACGATAGAAATGAGTCAATTAGATTATCTAAAATCAAAAATACAGATGAAAGATAAAGTGTTAGAAGAAAGTAACCTTTATCAAGATTATGTTAAAAAAATAGAGCTTTTAAATAAAAAAATCAATATTGTAAGTAATGATGCTAAGCTTTATGACTCTCTTTTAGTCTCTACAAGAGAGCTTTTTGAAGCAGGTGAAAATACAAAATATGATGTAGAAAACCTTGAAAACTCGAAGCAGGCTA
Organism: uncultured Sulfurospirillum sp.; assembly: GCA_964493845.1. Classification (GTDB taxonomy): domain Bacteria; phylum Campylobacterota; class Campylobacteria; order Campylobacterales; family Sulfurospirillaceae; genus Sulfurospirillum_A. The sequence continues at coordinate 11,222 of CAZBPU010000023.1, read as the reverse complement.
TGCTTTTAGATAAAAAGATTTATGAAATTGATGTTCAACAAACATTATTAGAATTATATGCAAAGATGTATGGTGAAATTTAGTGAGTATATGTACGCATGGTTATATGCAAATGACGGATACTATGCAACACATAAGACTATAGGGAAAGAGGGAGATTTTTATACTGCTGTAAGTTCAAGTATGTTTTTTGGTGGAAGTATTGCAAAAAAAATTCTCTCTTCAATAGAAGAGGGATTTTTATCTAAAAACACTACTATAGTTGAAATAGGAGCTCATAAAGGATATCTTTTAGCTGATATTGTTCAGTTTATATATACACTAAAACCAGAACTTTTAAAGACCTTGGAGTTTGTAATTGTTGAGCCTTTTGAAGAGAATCAAAAAGCACAGCGTGAGTATTTTAAAGATAGTTTTGGAGATACTGTAAAACTTTTACATGTAAAGAGTCCTAAAGAGCTTGTATGTAAAGAAGCTTTTGTAGTTGCAAATGAGATATTTGATGCTTTTACATGTAATGTTGTATATAATGATAAGATGCTTTATATGCATGATGATAGAGCAGAATTTAGAGAGATAGAGTCTGACGTAAGCCAATTAGCTAAAAAATACAATATAACAAAAGGTGAAGTAGCAGTAGGATATGAGGAGTTTGCAAAAGAGTTAGCCTTGCATATCGAAAAGTATGAGTTTGTTACTTTTGATTATGGAGATAAAAAAGCAAGAGAAGATTTTTCACTCCGAATATATGATAAACATAAAGTTTATCCGTTTTTTGCATTGACTGATTTGATAGAAGATGAAGAGTTAAAAGAGGAAGTAAAACTTGAAACACTTTTTGCAAAAAGTGATATAACTTATGATGTAAATTTTGAACATCTAATAGGTGCATTTATACAAAGTGGAGCAACTTTACACTCTTATGAAACTCAGATGAAAGCTTTAGTTAATTTTGGTTTAATAGAGCTACTTGATATGATGCAAAAAAACTCAACTAAAGAGAACTATAAAACAGAAGTAGATAGAGTTAAAACTCTTATTGACCCTGCATTTATGGGTGAGAGATTTAAAATGGTATGTTTTAGGAAAGAAAAATGAATTTAATAGTTAATGGAAAAGAGAAAAATACAGAGTCAAAAACAGTTCAAGATTTGCTAGACGAATTGGATATAAACAGCAAAGTAATGGCTGCTGCGGTTAATATGAATGTAGTTAAAAAAGAGAATTGGGCTACTTATGAGCTTAGTGAAAATGATAAAGTAGAGTTTTTACAGTTTGTTGGGGGAGGGTGATTACCGAGCTTTATGTTCGGTAATCTGCATTTATCTTTACGTATTCGTAACTTAAGTCACATCCATATGATGTAAAAGTAGCACTGCCTGCATTTAAATCACAAGTTACTCTATATGAGTCTTGTTTCATGACTTTAGATGCTTTTTGTTCAGTTTGCTCATCTAGACTTGGATTGTCTTTTGAGTATACTATAACATTGTCATAAGATATAACAAGGTCTTTTTCTTTACATGTAACACGACTTGCACCAATAGTAGAAGCTATACGTCCCCAGTTTGGGTCTTCTCCAAATAGTGCAGTTTTGACAAGTAGAGAATTACTTAAAGCCATACTTGCTTTTTTTGCTTCTTCTATATTCAAAGCATTTTTTACTTCAAAAGCTACTACTTTGTTTGAGCCTTCACCATCTCTTAGTATCTCTTGACTTAGATGTTTTGTAAGACGGTTTAGTGCCTCTTTAAATGCCTCTTTCTCATAACTATTTTGAGCGGAACTTAATAGCATAACAGTATCATTTGTTGATGTATCACCATCTACACTTATGGTGTTAAAAGATTGTTCAATTGTTAGGTTTAAAAGTTCGTCCATATCTTGTTTTGGTATTTTTGCATCTGTTAAAATAAAACATAGCATAGTTGCCATAGATGGATTTATCATCCCAGCACCTTTACATATAGCAGCTATATGAAAAAATTCTCCATTTTCAAGCTCTATTTTGAAACATAACTCTTTTTTAAATTTATCTGTTGTCATGATTGCAGTTGCAGTTGCATCAGAGTTTTTTGCGTTGAAATCAAGTTTATCAAAAGCAGAGCTGATTTTATCTAGGTTTAGTCTATATCCTATAACACCAGTTGAGCTCATGATTGGATTTTGTATTGATGGAAGTTTACTTTTTAGTGTTGAAAAAAGTTCTTCAATATCTTCTATACCTTTTTCTCCAGTCATTGCATTTGCATTTTTAGAGTTCATTAAAATAAAGTTTGTTTTAAAACCTTTTTCATATTTTAAAAAGTGACATATAGGTGCAGCTTGAAATCTGTTCTCAGTAAAAACAGCACTTATTTCACAAGGCTTTGAGCTTCTTATAAAAGCTAAATCATTTTGATTGTTTGGTTTTATTCCACTACTAATTCCATCACAAAAAAAACCTTCTACATTTTCGAGTCCCTTTTTTAAAGGAAATATATCAAACATATTTTAACTCCTCTGGTTTCTGTTTTTTTCGTATGATTCTTTTAGTTGCGCGTATACTCTCCCCTGTACCTATGACAAGTAGTTTTGAGCCAGTTCCAACTAAAACATCACCTTTTGGCATAGGGATAAAAATATCATTTGCATCTCTGATTCCAACTATACTAACATTTGTAATATCTCTTAGACGAGCCTCTTTAAGTTTTTTAAATCTCATCCATGAGTGGTCAGGAATCTTAATCTCTTCCATATCTATTGGAGCATCTTTTCTATAAAGAAGTTTTTCTAGCATATTTTCCATATCTGGTCTAAGGCTCATAGCTCTTAGCCTTTCAGCCATTAGTTTAGTAGGGCTAATCACTCTGTCAGCTCCAAGTTTTTTTAGTTTTACCATATCTTTATCTGTTGTAGCACTTGTGATTATATAATATGGACGTTTAAGCCCAATCTCTTTCTCATATAGTCTAGTTGAAGCAATTTGAGCAATATTATCTGCTGTATTATCACTGAGTGTTATAAGTCCTTTAGCACTCGAAAGATAAGATTTTAAAAGAGCATCTTCAGTATGAGGATCTTCTTGTACAAAGTATGGGTATTTATATAGTGTTGCGATACTCGATATATCATCTCTAGGGTCTATAACAACAAATGGTATATGGTTTTCACGAAACTGTTTAGATAACTCTATTGTTATTTCATTATGATGACAAATAACAAAATGATTTTTTAATCTAGCGATTCTATATAACATATTTCGCTCCTTTATGATTTTAACAAGCTTTCCTTTATTTAGAACTTCAACCAAAATACCTATTGACATAGAGAATACTCCGAAGCCAAGTATGATAAGTGTAATTGTAAATATTCGTCCAGCTGGAGATATAGGAGATATCTCTCCAAAGCCAACTGTAGTAAAGGTTATAGCTGATTGGTATACTGCATCTGTTAGAGTAAAGTCATCTATTATGACGTAGCCAAGTGTCCCCACCATAATCATAAGTACTACGAGTATAAGTGGAAGACGAAATGGTTTTAGCTGTTGATACAGTTCTGTATTTAAGTCTATATGAGGGGCTGACCTAGCAGACCAGTTAAGAAGTCTTTTTAACTTTACTACGATAGACAATAATGCCCCTTATAAAAGTAGGTTAGGGATTAAGCGTTCTTCTTCATTGTTCTAAGTGTTGAAGCCGCAACTCTGATTTTTCTAGTAGTTCCATCTTCTAAAGTAACTCTTACAGTTCTTAAGTTTGGAAGGAATCTTCTTTTTGTTCTGTTCTTAGCGTGGCTTACGTTATTTCCACTCATTGGACCTTTGCCCGTGATAGCACATTTTCTTGCCATAATCAATTTCCTTAAAATTTTTTGGAATTTTACACAAAATAAGCAAAATATCTACTTAAACTTATTTGTACAGTCTATAATCTTAGCATATCTTTTATAAATGTTTTATGAAAGTAAAGTTACAATATGACAAATAAAAAGGCACGCAATGTTATCTTCTATAACCATTAACAATTATATAGAATCTGTTCCACCAGTACCCAAGATTGTTAAAAGATGTGCTGAGGCACTAGAAAGTGGTGATATGGTACATGCTGCAGACATAGCCAATGAAGATAGAGCTCTTTCTCTTTATCTGAAAAATATAGTAAATAAGCCAATTTTTGGATTTAGAGATGAGATAAAAAATAGTAGACAAATTTTTGGAATATTGGGTATATCAAAAGCAAAGCAGCTTATATATGGCTACTATCTTCTTTTAATCCTCCCTAAAAAATGGGAAGTTTTTGATTTTAATTCATCTAAATTTCAAGATTTTCAAGCAAGACTCATTCATAATTGGGGAAAAATAGTAAAGTTTTTAGAAAAAGATGATGGAGAAATAATTTTAGCTATTAGTATCATACCTGCTTCTTTGATAGTATGTGAAATGTTATTTAAAGATATAAATAGTACAGTTAAACTTTTAAAAGATACAAAACAGATAAGTTATGAAAGTATCCTTTTTAAGATGACAGAGAGAAGATTTTTTGATATCTCATCTTTAATTGCAAAAAAATGGGATTTTTCAGATGATATAGTAAATCTTATAGTTAAAATAGGGGATACTAAAGAGAGTGATTTTGGTGATAAAAGTTTAGAAATTGAGTACTTGAGATTACTTCTTGTGTATGAGATGAGTAGACCAGTTATGATAAATAGTGGACTGAGTGAGCTTTTTGATATAGAATCTATTTTTAGTGATGAAATAACAGATAATTTTTATAAAATTATCCAAGGAACTTGATATTGAAACCTATTGTTAAACAAAAAGTTGCTATTTTTTCTCCTACAGGTTTTTTAGATGGAGAGAATGCTTCTGAGACTATATCTCCTTTTGATGTTGATTTTCTTATACAAGCTAAACTTGAAGGAGCATTTATATCTTTAAAAAAAGTTATATTTTTTAATAAACGGGGTATTACAGTTCTTATAGAATCTTTGATGAGAGTTAGAGATGTGTGTGGCACAGCTGTAGGTTTTTGTGATTATAATATAAAAATATATAATATGATTTTAGATATGTTTCCTGATAACTTAAATTTTTCTCTTTTTGATACAGCTGAGATTGCTTTACTTTTTGTAGGTGATGATTTGAAAAATGCAAAAGAGAAAAATATTTTAGTTTATGTTGAAAATAGTGAACATAAAAATCAACTTGCAATGGAACTTTATGAAAGAGGATTTTTACCTGTTATCGCAAAAGATGAAAGTGATTTTTTAGCAAAGAGAAAAGATGCTGAGTTTATCATTGAAAATGCATACCTTGGTAAGTTAGATAAGACACCTACAGTGTTTATAAAAGACAATGTGATTGTATATACGCTTAAAGGTTTTGTTGATTCAGATATATCAAAAAAGTTTGATATGGTTTACCATAATAATTCATTGAAGGTGGGTTTTAAGCTTTTTCTTTTTGATTGTGATGGAGTGTCTTCTATAAATATACATGGAGTAAACTTTATAGCAAAGCTCTCAACAGCAGGAGCTGAGTATGGTATATCTATAGTTATGTGTGGCTTAGATAACAGAAAAATAACAGAAAAACTAACCAATGATTTAGAAGATGCGGGTGTGCTTATGTACCCTAGTTTAAAGGGTTTATTTGATGATGCCGTGATGATGAAAGAGGCACATGAGAGTTCAAGTGTTGCTAAAAAAAGTATGGGTATTACAAAAAAACTTATATCTATTTTACCAACTATAATTGACTCATCTGTAAAGACTATTGAAGTACTTTCAGGATATAATGCAAAAAAAAAGTTAGTTAAAGTTCAAGAGTTAAATCTTAAAAAAGATAGTGAATTACTTAGTGCTTCTATAGGTTTTTATGGCAATATAGATGGTATTTTGATTATGATTTTTGAAAAAAGTATAGCTAAAGAGTCTTGTAAAATTTTATTGGAAGAGGATAGTAGTGAAGAAGATATCTTAGATGCTCTTGGTGAATTTACACACATCATAGGTGGTAAAATTGCTCAACAACTTCATAAGCATGGTACTAAGATAGATATTACTATGCCTAGAACATTTGATAAAGTAGAAGATGTGATGCAATCACAAAAAAGAAGTCGAGGAACACAAGTAGATTTAGATGTAGATGGACGAGATTTAACACTATTTTTAACAAGATAATTAAGGAAAAAAATGAAAATTGCCCCAAGTATATTATCCGCAGATTTTGGTAAGCTTGATGAAGAGATAAAAGCTATTTGTGATGGTGGTTGTGATTATGTTCATGTAGATGTTATGGATGGACACTTTGTACCAAATCACACAATAGGACCAGTTGTAGTAAAATCAGTTGCAAAAGCAGCTACAAAACCATTAGATATTCATCTTATGGTACAAAACAATACTTTTTTTGTAGACCTTTTTGCTCCCTTTAATCCTGAGTTTATCTCTTTTCATATTGAAGAGGAAAAACACCCTCATAGACTTATACAGAAAATAAGAGGCTTAGGTATCAGACCAGCCATAGTTCTAAATCCTCATACTCCTCCTGAGGCTATAGAGTATCTACTGGAAGATTTAGATATGGTTCTTCTTATGAGTGTAAATCCTGGTTTTGGTGGACAGAAGTTTATACCTTCAGTTGTAGAAAAAGCAAGAAAACTAAAAGCCATGATAAATGAAAAAGGTTTGAAAACTCTCATCGAAGTAGATGGTGGTGTGAATGATAAAAATGTAAAAGATTTGGAGTATGCAGGTGTAGATATAGTAGTTGCTGGTAACTATGTTTTTTCTAACCCTTCATATAAAGAAGCTATAAGTAGTCTAAAATAGTACGCATTAAAATCTGTGGAATAACAAATCTTGAAGATGCTTTAGTGGCTGTAAAAGCAGGTGCAAATGCTTTGGGATTTGTTTTTTATGAAAAATCACCTCGTTATATAACTCCAAAAAAAGCTTTAGAGATAGTAAAACAGCTACCTCCTTTTGTAGAGAGAGTAGGACTGTTTGTAAACTCTACAAGTGCAGAAATAAACTCTACATGTAAAGAGTCACAGATGAGTATGGCACAGATACATTTTGAGGCGAAAGAGACTCTTTTTTTTAAGTTAGAGTTGCCATATTTAAAAGTGATTAGAGCTACATCTAAAGAAGATATAAACAATCATCGAGAAGAGTATCGTATAGTCGATGCTTTTGTACATAGCTATGGTGGAGAGGGCAAAAGAGTAGATATAAGTTGGTTTAAAGATATAGATTGTTCAAAAATCATACTTGCTGGTGGACTAACGTGTAGCAATATAGATGAAGTAAAAAGTCTAGGTTTTTATGGGTTTGATGTAAGTAGTGGAGTAGAAAAATCAAAAGGTAAAAAAGAGGCTCAAAAAGTGATAGAGTTTATACAAAAGGCACGTAGTTGAGAAATTTTGATAAACTGATACAACGCATAACTAAAGAGCCTATATATTTTAGCGAGTGTCAAGCTATCTTCAATAAGATATCAGAATTGAAAATTTATGATTTTGATACTTTAAGTGAGTGTATAGCAAACATAAAAGTCTTAGGATTACCATTTATAGAATTATCTAGTAAAAAACTTGCTCTTGAGACTACATTTACTCCTTTTGATAAACAGAAATTTTGTATAGTAGATATAGAAACAAATGGAAGTAAACCAGATGATGCACAGATTATAGAGATTGGTGCTATTATGTATGAAAATGGTCAAATTGTAGATAAGTTTGAAAGCTATGTTAATGCTGATGAAATTCCAGAAAATATAGTAAGATTGACTGGTATTACAGTGGATGATGTAAAAGATGCTCCTTCTCCAAAGAGTGTATTAGAAAAGTTTCGTCTATTTTTAGGAGATGCAGTTTTTATGGCACATAATGTAAATTTTGACTATAAGTTTATATCTTATTCGATGGAAGAGGCTGGATTTGGACCACTACTTAACCGTAAAATATGTACTATAGATTTAGCAAAAAAGACGATAGAAGCAGAAAAATATGGTTTAGGTTTTCTTATTAAATTGTTTGAGATAGAAGTAGAACACCATAGAGCATATTGTGATGCATATGCAGCTATGGTCGTTTTTCAAAAGAGTTTAGAAAATATTCCAGAGCATATTATAACAACTGAGGATTTGATAAAATTTGCTAACCCAAATCCTAAAAAAAGAAAAAAGAAAGTTAAAAAAGTCTAGTATAATTTATGATTAAATATATCTATTTTTAAACTTTACATAACTTTTAGCAGATTTATATAAGAAAGCTACTTCATTGTCACTCAATTCTCTTACAACTTTAGCAGGACTTCCCATAATAAGAGAACGAGGAGGAAATTTTTTATTTTTCGTTACTAGTGAGCCCGCTCCTACGATAGACTCTTTGCCTATAACAGCACCATCAAGTATAGTAGCACTCATTCCAATCAGACAAGCATCTTCTATTTCACAGCCATGAAGCATAACTCTATGACCTACTGTGACATCATCACCGATGATAGTTGGATTTCCATCACTTTTATCTTTCTTTGTATAGTGAGTAACATGAATCATACTTAAATCTTGTATATTTGTTCTTTTTCCAATGCGTACTTTGTGTATATCAGCTCGAACAACGCAACCAAACCATACTGCACTATCTTTTCCTATCTTAACATCACCTATAACATCTGCACTAGGAGCTATAAATACACTTTTTTTTATTTTTGGAGTTAAACCTTCAAAACCCAATATCATCAACTCTCCTTAAACAGTTTTCTAGCTAAGTTTTCAGCTTTACTTGATGTAGTATCTTTTTTCATAGTTTTATATATTTTGTTCATATACTCTTCAAGAATTACATGGTTATTTATGGCTTTATCTTTTCCTCTTTCAACTTTTGCATACTCTCCATCTTTTCTTAGATTCCAGCTTAGTGTGTTGTCAGTAAGTTGAAGTTGTAGCATCTCAAAAAGTTTTTGTTGAAGGGATTTATCATATATAGGGGTCATAAGCTCCAATCTTCTCTCCAAGTTTCTAGGCATAAAATCAGCACTAGCTATAAAAAGTATAGGTTCTGCGTTTTTAAAGTAAAAAACTCTAGCATGTTCGAGGTATTTTCCAACAATACTTTTAACAGTTATATTTTCACTTATGCCTTCCATATTTGGACGAAGACAGCATATACCTCTTATAATAAGCTCTATTTTCGTACCACTTTTTGAGGCATTGTATAGGGCTTTTATAACATCAGTATCTACTAATGCATTCATTTTGAGTATGATATGCCCATTTTTTCCAGCTTTTGCTTCTGTATTTATGAGTGAAATGAGTTTAGGTTTTATTTGAGTAGGTGACATCTTTAAATCAGATAGTTTTTTATTTTTGGAAAAACCAGAGAGTATATGAAAAAATGTAGTTGTGTCTTTCGCAAAAGAATCTCTACATGTAAGTAGACTAACATCAGTATATATTTTAGCTGTTGAAGCGTTGTAGTTACCAGTTCCAAGGTGCATATAAAACTTTAAAACACCAGATTCTTGTCGTATGACTTGGGTAACTTTAGCATGAATTTTAAAACCTGTTATTCCATAGATAACATGAGCTCCTGCTTGTTCCAATGCTTTTGCCCAGTGTAAGTTGTTTTCTTCATCAAATCTAGCTTTAAGTTCAACCATAACAGTAACTTGCTTGCCATCACTAGCAGCATCTATCAAGGCTTGTATAATTTGTGAGTGTTTTTCAACTCTATACAGAGTAGTTCTTATAGATATAACATGAGGGTCTTTTGATGCCTCTTTTAGTAGTTTTGTGACTGTATCAAAACTCTCATAAGGGTGAAGCAAAAGTGCATCTTGTTTTGAGATTATTTTAAATACAGACTCATTTTTACTAAATGGAGGTAGAATTTTAGGATTATATGGTTGTTGTGTTAGATATGAAAAATCTTTATTGTTTATGATTTGCCATAAAGCTCCAAGGTTTAAAGGAATTTTATATTCGTATATATCTTTAGCAAATATCTGCATATGAGAGTTGAGAAATTTCATCAAGTCTTCATCTGCATTTTCTTCTATCTCAAGACGAACAAAAGCACCACGACGACGTAGTTTTAAGCCTTGTTCCATTATCATCATAAAGTCATCTGCTTCCTCTTCTTCTATGACAATATCAGCATTTCTTGTAATTCTAAAAGCGGCAGAAGAGATAAGTTTATAACCAGGAAAAATTTCCTCAGCATGACGTTCAACTATACTTTCTATAGGTACATAAACGTTATCAGATACTTGATAAAAACGTGGAAGAACTCTAGGTATTCTTATCATTCCATATTTAAAACGTCCAGAGCCTTTTTCATCTTGTAGTTTAACAGCGAGGGAAAAACTTAGGTTGTTTAAATGAGGAAAAGGGTGTGTTGCATTAACTGCTATTGGAACAGAAACAGGTAAAATATTTGAAAAAAAGTAATCATCAGTAGTTTTTTTATTTTCTTTACTAAGGTTACAATAGTTAGTTATGAAAAGATTCTCTTCTTCAAGTTTTTGTACGATATTGTTATAATTGTCTTGAAGAGTCTCTTTCTCATCTGAGAGATAGTTTCTTATCTCACGAAGTTGGTCTAGTGGCGTCATTTTATCACTACCAGTTACAATTACACCAGCAGAAAACAGTTGCTTTAGTCCAGCAATTCTAATCATATAAAACTCATCCAGATTAGTTGCATAGATAGCCAAAAATTTTAATCTTTCAAGTATTGGTAACTCTTTTTTTGTAGATTCACTTAAGACTCTAGTATTAAATCTTAGCCAAGAGAGTTCTCTATTTATAAAGTTTTTTGGGTCATTCATACTAGGCATTTGATTCCTCTTTTGTATTTTTGTATTATTTTATCACAATTTTCTTAGTTTGGCTATATCATCTCTTAGTTTGGCTGCCTTCTCAAACTCCAAAGATTTGGCTGCTTCGTGCATTGCTTTTGTCATCTCTTTTAGAATTTTTTTCTTTTCACTTGGTGGAATTTTGTCTTTTTTATCCATCTTGTTAAATAGTTCTCCAACATCTTCCACTTTTAGATTTTCATCTAAAAGCCTAGTTGTTGATTCTGGTGTAATATGATTTTTTTTATTATATTCTTCTTGGATTTTTCTTCTGTGTTCAGTTAACTCAATGGCGTATTTCATAGAGTCTGTTATACGCTTTGCAAACATGATAACTCTACCATTTATATTTCTTGCAGCTCTTCCCATAGTTT
>CAZBPU010000022.1:0-19546 GCA_964493845.1 uncultured Sulfurospirillum sp. | reverse complement strand
GTTGCACGTTTCCGCAAAGCGGGAACGTGCAACTATTTATTCAACGAACATTATAACACACTTAGCTCTTATTTTGACAATTAATTAAACACTAAAAATGTTCATTGATTTGTTAAAAATATTTCATTTTGCAATGTTTTTGAGTATTTTTTAAGAAATACTTTATAATCCTTAAAAATAAAATATGTTTTTAAAAGATATATGATAGATATTTGAACATTATGTGCAATATTTGTTGAAAATCCTTTTAAAAACACACTTTATTCCTTAAGTCTGAATTATTTACAATTTATGTTTTTATAAAATTAAGTAGGGTTTATACTAAGTTTAGATAAACTAATAGCCTTATAAAAAACAGAGGAAAACTATCTTGAGAAGTCATTATTGTACAGATTTAACTGAAAAAAATATAGGTGAAAAAGTAGAGCTTTGTGGTTGGAGTAACAACGACAGAGATCATGGTGGGATTATTTTTATCGACCTTAGAGATAAGAGCGGATTGATTCAACTTGTGTGTGATCCAGCTGATAGTAAGCAGGCTCATGAAACAGCAAACACTATCAGAGATGAGTTTGTTCTTCGAGCAAAAGGTACTATAAGAGCTAGAGGTGAAGGGTTAGAAAACCCTAAACTAAAAACTGGAAAGATTGAAGTTGTAGTAGATGAGCTTATCGTTGAAAACGCTAGTGAGCCAGTTCCATTTGTTATAGGTGACAATAAAGTTGGCGAAGATACAAGACTAAAATATAGATTTTTAGACCTTAGAAATGCAAAATCTTATGAAATATTTAAACTAAGAAGTAAAGCTACAATAGCTGCAAGAAATCTACTTGATAGCCAAGGATTTTTAGAAGTTGAAACACCAATTTTAACAAAATCTACTCCTGAGGGAGCTAGAGACTATCTTGTACCAAGTCGTGTTCATAACGGAGAGTTTTTTGCTCTTCCGCAATCACCACAACTTTTTAAACAACTTCTTATGTGTTCAGGATTTGATAGATACTTCCAAATCGCAAAGTGTTTTAGAGATGAAGACCTTAGAGCTGACAGACAACCAGAATTTACTCAGATAGATATAGAGATGAGTTTTTGTGACCAAGAAGATATCATCAAAGTAACAGAAGATTTACTTGTAGATGTTTTTAAAGCTGCTGGACATAACATACAAACTCCATTTAATAGAATACGATATAAAGATGCTATGGAAAAGTATGGCTCAGACAAACCAGACCTTAGATATGACCTTTCTATGGTTGATGTTATAGATATTTTTGCAAATTGTGAAAATGAGATTTTCTCAAACATCGCAAAAGATAAAAAGAAAAACCGTATAAAAGCTCTCAAAGTTCCAAATGGAGACAATATCTTTTCAAAACGTCAAATGAAAGGTTTTGAAGATTATGTAAGAAAGTTTGGAGCAAGTGGACTTGGATACTTTCAAATGAAAGAAGATGGACTAAAAGGTCCTCTTACAAAGTTCTTTAGTGAAGCTGATTTGGAAGAGATTATCAAAGTAAGTGACCTTAAGATTGGTGATGCAATCTTCTTTGGTGCTGGCGAGAAAAACTTAGTACTTGACTATATGGGAAGATTTAGAATCTATCTTGCTGAGCTTATGGATATAATCCCTGCAGATGTTTTTGAGTTTGTATGGGTTGTTGATTTTGATATGTTTGAAATTGTAGATGGTAGAGTTAAAGCTCTTCATCATCCATTTACTCAACCAAAAGATATAAATGCTCCAATAGATGAGATGGAAAGTATCGCTTATGATATCGTTCTAAACGGAACTGAGCTTGGTGGTGGTAGTATGAGAATCCATAAACAAGATATGCAGAAAAAAGTATTTGACCTGCTTGGTATCAGCGAAGAAGAAGCAAATGAAAAATTTGAGTTTTTACTTGACGCTCTAAAATTTGGTGCACCTCCTCATGGTGGACTTGCGATGGGACTTGATAGACTTATAATGCTACTTACTGGGTCTGAGTCTATTCGTGATGTTATAGCATTCCCTAAAACACAAAAAGCACAATGTCTTCTAACACAAGCTCCAAGTTCGGTTGACAATGACCAACTTAGAGATTTGGGAATTAGACTTAGAGAAAAACCTAAGACATAATGAAAAACTTATTTCTCATTATTGGTGCACCTGGAAGTGGAAAAACTACGGATGCCGAGATTATTGCAGAACAAGATGAAAGTATAGCTCACTACTCAACTGGTGAGCTACTTCGTGCTGAAGTTGCAAGTGGAAGTGAGCTCGGAGCTGTTATAGGTAAACGTATGAGTGCGGGTGAACTTGTTCCTGTTGAAGTAGCACTTGACACTATAGTCAAAGCGATTAATAGCTCTACATGTAACACTATTCTAATAGATGGTTATCCAAGAAGTTTTGAACAGATGATGGGGCTTGATGAAGTTTTAAAGAGAGAAAAAAATATAACTTTAAAAGCTGTTATCGAAGTAGTTGTTAGTGAAGAGACTGCCATGAACCGAGTGCTTGGTCGTAATCGTGGTGATGATGATAACATAGAAGTTTTTAAAAATCGTATGAGTGTTTATACTGAGCCTTTAAAAGATATCCAAAAATTTTATGAAGCTAAAAATATTTTATACAAAATAAGTGGCGAAAAAAGTATAGAAGACGTTGTTAAAGAGATGAAAAAACTTATAGACTCAAAAACTTCTGCTTAGACTTTATCTGTTTATCAGAAGTTCTCTCTTTTAGATTAACCCCTGAGTATTTTAAACGTCTTGATTCATTTAAAAGATAAACTGTTTTTTTGACAGCCTCTTCATAAGATAATCCATGCTCTCTTATGTTGGATACACAGTTACGACTCTCATCAGTTAATCCTACTTTTGGTCCCCAAGTTAGATACATACCTAAACTATCTGGTGAACTTAAACCCGGTCTCTCTCCAATCAAAACTATGACAACTTTTGCATCTAAAAGTTCTCCTATTTCATCACCAATCGCAACTCTTCCTTGATTTACTATACAGATAGGAGCCAAAGAGTAATCGGGTATATTTTTAATCAAAGTTTTTATGTAATTTGATGCATTTCTATGAACAGCCAATGATGACAAACCATCAGCAACTACAATAGCCAAATCATAAGATTTATATTTTTCTAATTTTTTAACTGATATATCATTTAGGGATTTTCCAAAATCTGGCCTTTGCAGATACATTGCTCTATCTTTTGCTTTTGATTGAAGTTGTATAGTTTTTAAATTTAAATCTTGCAAAATGTCTGTATCTAACTCTAAATAAACAGCATCTTTTGCCATAGCATGAGCTAATTGAAAATCTAAAAGCTCTTTAGTTTTTATACTTATACCTGAGTGACCCAAACATATCCTAGCTGTTGTTAGTTTAGATAGTTTTTGTACTGCTTCATTATTATTCATGACCGACTACTTTTTTAATTGAGTTTTCAAATAGTTTTGGTATCTCTTTACCAAGTATAAATTTATCCATATCTTTAAAAACTCCCATTTTCAATAACCACTCTTCAAACTCTGGAGCTGGGCGTAAGTTTAAGACTCTTCTTGCATATAAAGCATCATGAAAAGATGTAGTTTGATAATTTAACATGATATCATCAGAGCCAGGAATACCCATGATAAAGTTACATCCTGCTACTCCTAAAAGAGTAAGAAGATTATCCATATCATTTTGGTCTGCTTTGGCATGATTCGTATAACATATATCACATCCCATAGGTAGTCCTAAAAGTTTTCCACAAAAGTGGTCTTCTAAACCAGCTCTAGTAATCTCTTTCCCATCATATAAATACTCAGGTCCTATAAATCCAACTACTGTATTTACTAAAAGAGGATTAAACTTTTTTGCTACAGCATAAGCTCTTACTTCACATGTTTGCTGGTCTAGTCCATGATTTGCATTTGCTGAGAGTGAACTTCCTTGACCTGTTTCAAAGTACATTACATTATTGCCTACTGTACCTCTACCTAAAGACAGAGCAGCATCTTGTGCTTCTTTGAGCGTATTTAGATTAAAACCAAAACTATCATTTGTTTTTTGTGTTCCACCTATCGACTGAAAAACTAAATCAACTGGAGCATTTTTTTCTATTGCTTCGATAGTATTTGTAACATGAGTTAAAATACAAGATTGTGTAGGTATCTCATATCTATTTATCATTTCATCTAAGAAATTCATAAGTTTTATAGCTTGGTTTACGTTATCTGTTGCAGGATTAATCCCTATTACAGCATCCCCGCTACCATACAACAATCCATCAAGTGTACTTGCTGCAATACCTGCTATGTCATCTGTTGGGTGGTTTGGTTGAAGTCTGGTTGAGAGTCTATTTTCAAGTCCTATAGTATTTCTAAAAGATGTAACAACTCTGCACTTCTTTGCTACTATTATCAAATCTTGATTTCGCATTATCTTACTAACTGCAGCTACCATTTCTGCTGTTAAACCATCTTGTAAATTTTTTAAAACTTCTGGTGTAGCTTCATCACTTAACAACCAGTTACGAAAATCCCCTACAGTAAGATGAGAAACTAATTCAAACGCTTTTTCTTTATGTTCATCTATTATCAATCTTGTTATTTCATCTTCTTCATAAGAGATAAGCATCTCTTCTAAAAAGGTTTTTAGTGGAACTTCCGATAAACACATTTGAGCTATAACTCTCTCTTGTGTACTTTTTGCACTTACTCCTGCTAACTCATCACCAGATCTTTTTGGAGTTGCTTTTGCCATCAAATCTGCTAAGTTTTTAAAACTATATGTTTTACTACCTAACATATACGAGTAAGTATTTTTCATCTTTTCCCTTTAATACTCATTTTTCATAAAATAACTATCAATTCCATCTGCAATACCCTTGACCATCAAATCTTGATAATGAGAGTTAAAAATTCTTTTTCTTTCAGATACATTTGATATATATCCTGTTTCTATAAGGATTGCAGGCATTTGGGCACCAACAAGTACCCAAAAAGGCGCTTCTCTTACTCCGCCATCTCTTATCTTACTATACTTTGATTTCAAACGATTTAGCATACCTTGCTGAACATCAAGAGCAAGTTTATTGGCTGAAATTATTTTTTCTCTATTGAACACATTTAAAAAAGTTTGCTTGGAAAAATAGTTCATTTCATGTATATCAGACTGATTTTCAAGTGCAGCAACATTTTTACTTCTTTTACTTCTTGCAGGTGAGAGAAAAAATGTTTCTACACCATGAAGTGATTTTTTCTTTGAAGCATTTGCATGAATTGACAAAAAGAGGTCTGCATTTTTTCTATTTGCATATTTTGTTCTATCTCTTAACTTTATAAATTTATCTTTTGTTCTTGTATAATAAACTCTATACCCTCTTTTCTTTAAAATCGAACCAAGTTTTAATGCTATCTTTAAAACTGCATTTTTTTCATATCTTGTTCTACTTCCAACTGCACCAGCATCTTTGCCTCCATGTCCAGCATCTATAACAATTATCTTATTAGATGGAAGTGATTTTACAAACTTGTCATAACTTTTTTCTATTTTTATTGGCTGAGTACTTCTCTTTTTACCATATGAAATCTCTACTCTTGAACCATTGATATGTATGCTAGATTTTAATATAGAGTCTCTTTGAAAAACAATTCTTATGGTTTTGTTATCATACTGTGCTATTCTCAAGTCATTTAATGGCTCTGGAACTTTTATCTTTGGAACAAAAGGAATAATAGCTTTTATATCAAAAACTTCTCTATAATTTTTCTTACTTTTAAGCTGAAAAGATTTTATATCTTTAGAAGATAAATTTTTATCAAATCGTAAAATCAACTTAATGCTACTAGTTGATATATGCTTTAAATTTGGAAGATACTTACTATGTCTGACTATTTTTTTTGTTGTAACTACTTTTTTCTTAGGAACTATTTTTTTAACAACACTCTTTTTTTTAGGAATATTTTTTTCTAATGTTGCCAACTCTTTGCTATATCCAGAAGAATCAAGTTTCAATATTTTTGAAGTTTTTACAAGTCTTTTAAGTGCCTCTTTTTTTAATGAACTATCATTGTTTACGATAGAGTGAATATATATACTTACAAGAGCATGATGAACTCTTAAAAGTTCATCATTACTTGAGGTCATTATCTTTTTATCATAAGATAAAAGCTCTTTTGTATAATTTGTAGCACCAAAAAGAGTACTACATGTAAGTAAAATTAAAAATAGTAATTTAAGCGTCTTCGCCATTTATCAACTTATTGATTAGTTCCTTAACACTTATTATCTCATTTAGTTTATAACCATTTGCTCCAGTAAAAAACAGTCCTGTTTCTTTTCTACCTAAGTATGCATCACTTAATCTATCGGCAATACAATAGCCAACTTCTTTAGCTTCAATGCCACGTTTACAAGGAGCAACACAGTTACTTATACATTTGATTGAAGGACCTTCTCTTTTATCTACTAGCTCTATCAAGTTTGTTCTTACACCCCTTGCAGGATAACCAACAGGAGATTTAAGAAGTTTTATATCTTCTTCTTTGGCAGCTAAAATAACCTCTTTAAAGTTGTCATGTGCATCACACTCATGAGTTCCTATAAAACGTGTTCCCATTTGAACACCGTCTGCTCCAAGTTCCATCATGCGTTCTATATCAGTTTTATCCCAAACTCCACCAGCTGCGATTAGAGGAAAATCTCCCCATTTTTTAATCTCTTCTTTGATTGGTTTTATTAAATTTTCCAACTGATACTCATCTTGATTACACTGCTCATAAGTAAAGCCTTGGTGTCCACCACTAAGTGGTCCTTCAACTACGATTGCATCAGGAAGTCTATCATACCTTTTAGTCCATCTTTTACATATAATCTTAAGAGCTTTTGCAGATGAGACTATAGGAACAAGTGCTACATCAGGATAACCCTCTGTAAACTCAGGCATATTTGTAGGCAGTCCAGCCCCTGTAATAATGATATCAATCCCAGCAGCACATGCATCTCTTGCTATACGCTCGTAATCATTACTTGCATAAAGTATATTTACAGCTATTGGATTACCATCTGCAATTTTTCTTGTATTATCAATAATAGCTTTTAAACCTTTAGTTGAATAAAAATTTGATTCATGAAGTGGTCTCTCATTTATATCTTTATCACTATATTTTCTCTCTTCATAGTAACCAGTTCCAACTGAGCTTACAACTCCAAGTCCACCTTCGCGACTCACATTTCCTGCTAATTTATCCCAACTTATTCCAAGACCCATACCACCTTGAACTATGGGATGCTTTATCGTATATTTACCTATTTTCAATGGTTTAAATGACATTAGATTACCTTTAACTTAGCAAATTTTCTTTTTCCAACTTGAAGTATATACTCACCTTTTTCTAATTGTAACTGTTCATCACTTATTTTTTCTTGATTTACTTTAACAGCTCCCTGTTTTATATCACGACGAGACTGTGAAGTTGATGGAGATATACCACACTCTACTAAAGCTTTAGCAATCCAAATTGTACCTTCTATAGTAAACTCTTTGATATCAGATGGTAGTTCATTTTTCTTATGTACATTATTAAACTCTATTTTAGCTTCTGCTGCTTTTTCTTGATTATGATATCTAGTCACTAATTCTAGCGCCAAATTTTCTTTTGCTAGTTTTGGATGAAGCTTTCCACTTTGTACATCTTCTTTACATGTAGCAATCTCATCTAAACTAAGTGAACTTAAAAGCTCATAATATCTCCACATCAAATCATCACTTATACTAAGTATTTTTCCAAACATATCGCTTGGCTTATCAGTAACACCTATATAATTATTCAGAGATTTACTCATCTTATTGACACCATCAAGTCCTTCAAGAAGAGGCATCATAACTACTGCTTGCTCTTTTCCTACATTATAAGTACGTTGTAATTGTCTTCCCATCAAGAGGTTGAACTTTTGGTCAGTTCCACCCATCTCTATATCACAGTTCATAGCTACACTATCGTAACCTTGAAGAAGTGGATATAGAAACTCACTTATAGAGATTGGAGTTTGTGATTTATATCGTTTCTCAAAATCTTCACGTTCAAGCATACGAGCTACATTAAACGTAGTAGTTAATTCAATAATCCCAGCCGCTCCAAGTTTTTCAAGCCACTCTGAGTTAAACATAACTTCTGTTTTTTTAGGATCTAGTACTTTAAAAACTTGTTCTTTATAGCTCTCTGCATTTTTCAAAACAGTTTCACGGTCAAGTTTCTTTCTAGTCTCATTTTTTCCTGTTGGGTCACCTATCATTCCTGTAAAGTCCCCTATTAGAAACTGTACAATTGCACCATATTTTTGTAAAACTGCCATCTTTTGAAGTAAAACTGTGTGACCTAAATGTAAATCAGGTGCAGTTGGATCAAATCCAGCTTTTACATAATAATTTTTCCCATTTTCAAAGTACTCTTTTAAAAGTACTTCAATACGTTCCATATCTATGATTTCAGCAACGCCTCTTTTTATCTCATTTATTGCTTCTTTTATCATTTGTAATTATCCTTATTTATATACATCATTTACAGATACAAAATCTATAACTTTATATCTTGCTTTTAATTTTTCTCTTGCTAACGTTACATTTTTATCTGGAAGTTCAAGTATCATCTCAAAATAGTCGGCATGACCCTCTTCTGATTGTCCTAGCTCTATTGTTACAAGATTAATCTGCATTTTAGCTAAATATTGTAAAAAAGTTGCTAAAGAGCCTCTCTTATTCTCTAATCCAACAATGAGTTTATATCTTTCTGGTGCTTCTCTTGTCCATTTTACAAATATCATTTGATCTTTTTGTTCCATTAATAAAGATGCTCTTTCACAAAACTTATGATGCACCATAACAGAATTACCTTTTTTAAATCCTATAATATCATCTCCACGTTTTGGATGACAACAGTAATCAAAAAGTACATTTGAAAAGTTTTGATTAGAGTAAATTACGATATTATCAAACTTCTGTTTTTTTATATTATATTTATTTGTATTTAAAAATGGGAAAAGAATTTTATCGCTTTTAGGATATTTTTTTAATATATTTACCACATTTTTAAAATAGACAGAATCTGTTGCTATTTTATAAACTTTATTTGTAATTTTTTCTTTCTCTAACCAACTCTTTAACTTTCTTTCTTTCACATTAAATACTGATATAAGTAAATCGATAGCTACTTTATTGTTTATCTCTTTAGTCTTTTGACGGCAGTTTACAGCGATTGCATTTCTCGCTTTTCCTGTTTTTACACTATGTACCCAACTACATCTATAATGAGGCTCTTTAGAAGTTATAATTCTTACTATATCACCATTTTTAAGTTCTGTTAAAAATGGAGTTTTCTGTTTATTGACATAAGCTTCTTTTGCATAAGCCCCTACTTCAGTATGAACTTCATAAGCAAAATCTAAAACTGTTGCTCCACGAGGTAGAGTAAATATATCTCCTTTAGGAGAAAAAACTGCAATATCTTCACTATAAAGATTATCTTTTGCTATCTCGTAAAACTCTTCAATATTTTCACTTGCTTCATCTTGTGCTTTAAAATCATTGAGCCATTCTAGTTTAGGATTAAGTCCACCACTTTTATACTTCCAGTGAGCAGCTACACCAAACTCTGCAGTTTTATGCATATCTTTTGTTCTTATTTGTGACTCTATAATTGATTTGTTATCAAAAACCGTAGTATGAATAGTCTGGTAACCATTCTCTTTAGGTATCGCGATATAGTCTTTAAATCTTGATATAAGTGGATTAAAATTTTGATGAATGATTCCAAGTGCACGATAACAATCTATAGGCTCGTTTACAATGACACGAATTGCAAGCATATCAAGGACTTCTTCTATAGACACACCTTTTCTCTGCATTTTAAGATAAATTGAATAGTAGTGTTTCACACGTCTTTCTATATTGAAATCATTTTCTATAAAACCATTTTTTAACATCAAAGTTTTTGTTTCTGATGTAAAATGATTTAGTCTAAGTTGAAGTTGCTGTGAGTGTTCTTGTAGATAATCATCTATCTTTTTATATTCACTAGGAAGAACATATTTAAAGCTCAAATCTTCTAATTGATTTTTTATAGAAGATATACCTAGTCTATGAGCAATAGGACCATAAACAACTACTGTTTCTTCACTAATTCGTTTTTGTTTAGCCTTACTTAGAGAATCAAGTGTAAGCATATTATGAAGTCTATCGCAAAGCTTTATAACTAAAACTCGTATATCATTAGTAGAGGCTAAAAGCATTTTTCTAAAACTCAAAGCTGAAGCTATTATCTTTTCATCGGAGTGTGACGGGATAAGTTCACTATCACGAATCTCCATGATTTTTGTTAATCCCTCAACTAAATGAGCTACTTCTGCATTAAATTCAGAGGATACTTCATCAATTGAACAGCAAGTATCTTCTACAACATCGTGTAAGAGACCTGCTATTATCATATCTTCATCACCACCCAAATAGGCAACAAGAACAGAGACTAATATAGGGTGAATTGCATAAGCTTCTCCACTTTTCCTAAGTTGTCCCTCATGTTTAGTCTGTGTAAAAGTAAGTGCTTTTTCTACATGTTCACTTTTGGGTATAAACTCATATAGAAGATCTATCGATTCTTCAACATTTTTACATGCTTTTACACGCTCAACTAATCGCTCCATAATCCTTCTAGTTACTCTTCTTTATCTAAAAAAGATTCTATAGATACTTTACCTGCTGCGACTTCAGCAAGAGCTATATCTGTAAATTTACTATTTGCATCATCTTTCTTTATCAATGGTTCTGCACCATTTGCTAATTGCTCTGCACGTTTTGCTACTAGAAGAGCTAATTTATATCTATCATCATTTACAAATTTAAGTGCTTTCGCTGTAATTTTTTCTGTTCTCATTTTTTTCCTTTTTTACTATTTAATTGTTTTCTTTTAAAAGAACAAATTCCTTTAAAATTCATCGCACTAAAACACAACCATACAGTCGTAATTTAGATTTTAGTATATTAATTTTCTTGTTTTTGTACTATTGAGCATTTACTATAATCACCATTTATAATTTCTAAAAGATTGTTTTTTACAAACATATTACAAATTACTATTGGTAAATTATTGTCTTTTGCTAAAGCGATTGCTGTATCATCCATTACTTTTATGTGGTCACTCATAGCTCTATCATAAGATAGTTCATTTAGTTTTTGTGCATCTAAAAACTTTTTAGGGTCTTTATTATAAACTCCATCAACTTTTGTTGCTTTTATAATCATATCTGAACCAATCTCAATTGCTCTTAGAGTTGCAGCTGTATCAGTTGTAAAATAAGGGTTACCAGTTCCTGCAGCAAAGATTACGATTCTCCCTTTTTGAAGATGTCGTTGAGCTTTACGAACGATAAATGTTTCACAAATTGCTTCCATCTTGATAGCGCTTTGAACTCTTACTTCCATACCAACATGCTCCAAAGCTTCTTGCATTGCGATAGAGTTAATAACAGTAGATAACATCCCCATATAATCACCACTTGTTCTTTTTATAATCCCATCTTTTGCAGCACTTACACCACGGATAATATTACCACCACCAATAACTATACCAACCTCTATACCGCTATTTACCAATGTTTTTATTTCATCTGCTATAAACTTTAATATAGAAGTATCTATACCAAAACCATTCTCACCAGCTAATGCTTCACCTGAAAACTTTACTAATACTCTTTTATTCCCCATATTATCACCTTCTTAATTTCGCGGATTATACAATAAAACACCTTAGTATCTTATCAACTCTAAAGGATTGATATGATAACTCTTTTGTGTAACTTCAAATGATAAATCATCTTCAACTCTTCCTAATACATAACCTTTTTTAATTTTTTTACCTACTTTTATAGTTGGTGCTATTTTAGAAAGATGTGCATATATAGTGTGTATTCCATAACTATTTTCAACTATTACAACTTTATCTAAAACTGCTGTATCTTTAGCATAAACTACTTTTCCATTGAGTACATTTTTTACTTTTGCATTTCTCTTTTTTGACGTTAAAATAACAGATTCATTAAAGATTTTAATTTTATATATTGGGTCTGTATATCTTCCAAATTTTCTCTTTATTGTAAAACTATCTAGTGGTGCTATAGTCTTTTTCCCTTTGTACTTTTTCACTCTACTATTTTGATAAGATGAACCTATCTGTCTTACTGTCATCTTGCCATTTATATGCGAGTTATTTTGTAATTTTTTTATAGTATCTAACCTCTGTTTTTGCTCTTTTTCATCTTCTTTTGCTTTAATGATTTTAAGCTTCTTTAGGGTTGCTCTTAACTCATTTCTTTCTCTATCTATTCGTAACAATCTTTTTTTATAAGCTACTCTTTGTGAATCAAGTTTTTTTATACTTTTCTCTTTTAGTTTTTTTAGAGATGAATATCTTGTTTTTTTATTTTTAAGCTCTTTTATAGAAGTTTTTATATCTTTTATTTGAGAATTTTGTATATCAATTCTTCTATTTATCTTGTCATAATCACGAGATAATTTTGCAAACTCTTTTTGCATAATTATGCCTATTTTATCAACTACCTCTTCTACTAAAATATTGTCACTTGAATCTTGATAATTTTTGTCTGAAATCAGATAAAAAGAGAAATCTTCTGCAATAATTTTAACTATCTTTTTCTCTAACTCTTTTTTATTTCTTATCAGTTGCATATTCTGTGTTGCTAAATCTTTTAAATTTACCTCTTTATCTTTAACAATATTTTGATTTTTTGCTATACTTTTTCCAAGATTTATAATTTGAATTTTTATTTTTGATAAGTTTTTTTCTTCTTTTAAAATACTTTTTGCTATATCGTTTAACTTAAGACTTATACTTTTTTTTGTAACAGTTTTTGATTTTAAATATTTTTGGTTTTTATCTATTTTTTTTTCAATATTAGCAGCTGAAAAAAGTACAATATTTAAAGCTAAAACTAAAAATAGTATTCTCATTCTTTATTCATCTTTCTTATTACAATAGAAACAATAAAAAGTGAAAAAATTAGTGCTACACCAAGAAGAATTCCACTATCTTTTAGTATATCAAATTTTGGTATAATTATATTCATACTTTGTGCAAAGTCATTTATTTTATCAATGCTAGGCAATAATACAAAAGCAATCACTACAAGTAATGTACTTATAAAAGAATCAACTATAACAAGTCTATATAAAACCGCACTTTTCATCCAAAAAGGAGCACCAAAAAGTGTCATAATTGACATTCTTTCTCTATGCTCTAGTAACCAAATTTTCATCTGCTTAAACATCAAAAGAACAGAAATTATCAATATAAAAGTAGAAAATATAAAGGCTGTATTTTTAAGTGCTTTAAACATGTTATATATTTTGTTGTGTGTTTTTGAAAATGTTTCTACTTTTGTAACAAGACCCGTAGATAGTAATTTCTTTTTTATACGTTCAATCTCTTTTATACTAGGAAATGATTTTAATTTCATAGAGTAAAATTTTGGTAATGCTATCTTTAAAAGAGATATGTTTTTTGAAGATATATTTCCTTTTAATCTATCTAGTATCTTTTTAGAACTTATCTCTTCTATAGATTTTATACCT
This sequence comes from uncultured Sulfurospirillum sp., assembly GCA_964493845.1. GTDB lineage: Bacteria > Campylobacterota > Campylobacteria > Campylobacterales > Sulfurospirillaceae > Sulfurospirillum_A. Next base: position 5,920 of record CAZBPU010000022.1, on the reverse strand, counting down.
TTTACTCTACTCTTTATTACTGCTTTAGAAAGTGTTTTTGGAACAACAACAACTATAGAGTAATCTTGTGTAAGTTTATTTTCGTAGTTATCTACAATTTTATTGGTTAAAAATGTAAATTGAAGAGAAAAAAGTAAAACAAATAGAGGTAAGATAACAGAAAGATGATTTTTAAGAGACTTCATATACAACTCCACTCTCTAAAAAGAAATGCTTATAATCAATACCTAAAGTAGAAGGTATATGGTGAGTAACTACAACAACTGTAGTTCCTAAATGCTCTTTTGCATTTTTCAATAAATCCCAAATCACTTCACTTGAATATTCATCAAGGTTACCTGTCGGCTCATCCGCTAGTATCATTACTGGATTATGCGCTAAAGCTCTAGCCATGGCAACTCTTTGTTGTTCTCCACCACTAAGCTCTAATGGGTATTTATCTGCTTTATGTAAAAGTTTAACATGTTTTAAAAGCTTTTGTGCTTGCTTAACACAGACACCTTTGGAAAAACCTCCTATCATAAGAGGTAACATAACATTTTTTTCTACTGTCCAATCATTGATAAGTCTATAATCTTGAAAAACTATGCCTAAATAACGTCTAAGCAAATTTAATTTTGAGCTATTTATGTTTTTTATATTAACCCCACAAACATTTAAATCACCTTTTTTAGGGATAAGTTCTCCATACATTGACTTTAGAATTGTAGACTTACCACTACCACTTTTTCCTGTTATAAAAACAAATTCATTTGGATTTATCTTTAGATTTCCTTCAGTTATAATGGGCTCATCTCTACCGTAAGACAAAGTTAAATTCTCAGCATTAATTACGTGTTCCACAGATACCCTTTTATTAATTCATGTGCTTTTTCGTTATCTTTTGTTGCTAAAACATTATCTGGAAAATATGTCATACTATCTTTTTCTATAAAGATATAACTATGCTCATTTCTCTGACTTGCACCAAAAGAGACTCTTATAAATCCTTCATCTTCATTTATCTCATAAATCTCTTCTATGTGAGCAAAAAAACTATCCCCTCGTAGTGTTATCTCTTTAAATCTATTTTTAAATTCTTTAAATTCTATATTTTCATCAAACTTTAGTCTGCCTACAGTAGATATATCATCTGAATGCTCTTGATTTATCATAGTTATATCGTATATATCTTTCTCTTGTCTTTTCCATCTATCTTCATACTTACTACTTATTTCTAAATCTCTATTTTTGTTTACATGTAAATCTATTTTTTTCTGTTTTATAAACTCTCCAAATGAATACTCAAAATAGTTATCACTATCTGTTCTTAATTCTAGTGTTCCACCAACTCTTAATGCTCTTTTAGATTCATCTATAAATCTTTCACTTATAACACGACGGTGTGGTTTTTTATCCCAAGGAACTGGAAAATGAACAAATATTTTATCAACACTATTTGAACTTAAAAATTCTAAAAATGTTCTTGCATCATAGTCTACAACTAAAATATTTTTTATATCTTGAAGCTCACACTGTTTTAAAACTTGCTCAATTGAAGGTTTGTGAATCTCTAAACCAATGACTATTTTTTCAGGATTTTTTTTAGCTTGATAAAGAAGATGTCTACCACTTCCAAAACCAACTTCTACTAAAATATCCTTGTGATTTTTAAACTCATCTGCAAAATACTCCATACTCTTTAAATATGGTGATACTTTTAAACTCTTTTGCTTTTGTGAATCTATATTGGAGTTTGTTGTTTTTGTTTTTGTTAAATCTCTATAATCTTTTAATGCTTGTTGCAAAATAGCAACTTGGGATGGTCTAGTTATCTTATCACCTTTGATAAGATAACCTTTTACATTTTTATTGACTTTTAAAAGCATATCACAATCTTGTGTATGGCTCATTACTAATTTTTCACCCCTACTTGAAGTGGCTACAAACTCAAATTTACTCTTTCCATACTCTGATGGATATGTTGGTTCTTGAAACTCTTTTGCATGAAAATTTGGCATTAACTAAACTATTCCTTAGGTATTTCTATAATTACATTTTCTGATTCTTTTGATGCTAAACCATATTTATCTATAGCTACTACATTGTACTTATACTCAACACCTTTTGCAACATCATTGTCTATAAAGCTATTATTTGTTATACCAGTGTATATCTTTTTCTTACCTTTATACTCTTTTATAACACTAAACTTAACAACTCTACTATCCCTACTATTCCAAGTTATTTTTATACCATTTCTATCATAATTTGATGATGTTATAAAAACAGTATCTGGTATAGGTAAAGAACTTCCTAGCACTGCATTTTTTTGTCGTGGTGACTCTAATCCATCTTTATCTACGGTAGTTACATAATAGTAATATGATTTACCATTTTCATTGATTAAGTCTTCATATTGTGTATCTTTTGTTTTTGCAATATAACTATAAAAAAGCATAGTATTTATAGATCTGTAAACTTTATAATAAGAAAAATCTTTTTCTACAGAAGGGTCCCAACTTAAAACTATCTTTTTAGGCAAATCTATTGTTGCTCTTAAGTTTTTTATCTCAAGTGGAAGTGGTTTTGTTCCAGCCTCCACAACTTCACTAGGTTGTGAAATCAAACCATCATATGTTTTTACCTTTACTCTATATCTATATACACGATTATCTTCTAATCCAGCATCAATATACTCAGCATTTAATCTACCTTTTACCACTGCTAGTTGCTTCCACTTAGTAGAAGTAAACTCATTTCTTTGGATTATATATGAAGCTACTCTTTGTGAACTATGTGGTCTCCAAATCAACTTTACTCTATTTGGAAGTCCAGTAATAGCTTTTATATATGATACTGATTTTATTAAAGGTGCGGTGGTAACCGATATAGTATCTCCAGGTACTGACTCTCTTTTATCTTTTGAAAATGTTGAAAAACGGTAATAATAAGTAGTACCAGGCTTCAAATTTGTATCTACATAATGAGAACTATATTTGTCTTTTATAGTTGCTACTCTTCCTAATTTTCCATTTGTTACTTTTGGATTTGAACGATATATATAATACCCACTCACTCTCTCATCAAGACTAGGTTTCCATTCGAAACCAACTTCTGTAACATCTACTAAAAACTTTACATCTACAAGTTTTGGTAGAGTTTGGTCTATAACAGGTTTTTTAGGTGGTTTAGGGTCATTTGTACAACCACTAACAAAAAGTACTAAAACGCTTAATGATATAAGAGCTATCCATTTTCTCATCTACTTCATCCTTGTTAAAATGTTTTTTTAGTATATTTTCAAAATCCTCAAATGGCGGAGCAATGACTTGCATAAACTCTCCACTTCTTGGATGTTGTAAGTATAGTATGTATGCGTGTAACATAACTCTTGCTATTTTACTCTTTTGGCTCTTAAAACCGTATAAATCATCTCCTAAGACATGACGTGACAGGCTATTTAGGTGTACTCTTATCTGATGTGTTCTACCTGTAAAAAGCTTTGCACTTATGAGCTCTCTTTTCTCATCTTTTGCTAAAGAGAGTTTACAAAAAGCACTTTTTGATTCTCGTCCTCCTGAAACAATATCCATTTTCAATCTATTGTTTCTATTTCTTCCTATTGGTTTATCTATAACAATATCCTCTTTTAATGGTACATCAATTATAGCTAGATAGTATCTTCCCATACTTTTATCTACTAATTGTGAAGAGAGACCCATATGAGCTTCATTGTTTTTAGCAATTACCAAAGCACCACTTGTCTCTTTATCTATACGGTGAACAATTCCATGACGCTCATCACCACTTATAGTTGAGAGTGAAATACCTCGTTTTATTAACCAATCAACTACTGTTGCTTCTTTAACACTAGGAGCTGGGTGTACAGTTAAAAATGGTGGTTTATTTATAATCAAGATATCCTCATCCTCATAAAGAACATCTATATCAAAGTCAACTTCATAGCTCTCTTTCTTTTTTTCTGCTTGAACAAAATCATATTCAACAACATCATAAACTTTTAGTTTGAAGCTACATTTTTTTGTCTCTTTATCACTAACTTTAACACCAACTTGTTTTATCAACTGTTCTATTTGATTCCTTGGAAGTGCAAGTTCTTTACTCATAATTGCATCTAATCTTCCATTTTCTTTACATGTAAAGGTCATTTAACTCTCTTTTTTGTATAATACTCTATCTAAAAATTAGGCTTATTCTTGTTACAAATAGATAGACGTATATTTACACATTTTGATTTTTTAATTCCTATTTTGATTATACCAGTTATAGGTTTATCATTCTACCTAATTAATGAAGCAAATACTATACTTGCAAACAAACAAATTGTATATTTTACTGTTGGATTTATATCTTTTTTGTTTTTCTTCCTTATGCCATTAAGAAAGATAGAGTGGCTTATACCCATGTTTTACTGGTTAACTATTTTTCTTCTCATAAGTGTTGACTTTTTTGGTGTTTCAAAACTAGGAGCAAGAAGGTGGCTAGAGATTCCTTTTGTTCACTTTACTATCCAACCATCAGAAATTCTAAAACCTGCGTTTATCCTTATGTTAGCTTATCTTATAAAGCATAATCCTCCAGATATTGATGGATATAGCTGGAAAGATTTTTTTAAACTTAGTTTTTATATTTTACTTCCATTTATTCTTATTGCTAAAGAGCCAGATTTAGGAACAGCTATGGTTTTACTTATAGTTGGATATGGCATACTATTTGTTATCGGAATCAATAAAAAAATATGGATTACGCTCTTTTTAGGACTAGCTATAAGTGGACCATTTTTATATAACTCTTTGCATGATTATCAAAAAAAGAGAATAACAGATTTTATATCCGAAAAACCTAGTTACCATGTTAGACAATCTATTATTGCTATCGGTAGTGGTGGGCTTGAAGGAAAGAAAAAAGAAGAAGCAACACAAACACACTTCAAATTTTTACCAATTGCAACAAGTGATTTTATTTTTGCTTATCATGTAGAAAGATTTGGCTTTTGGGGTGCTTTAGGACTTATTACTATTTATGCTCTACTTATTGTTCATCTTATAACACTAAATTATAAATTTAACAAAGATTATTTTGGTCAAGTAATGACTACAGGTATTGCTCTGCTTATTTTTGTCTATATGGGCGTCAATATCTCTATGACAATAGGCTTTGCACCCGTTGTAGGGGTACCTCTGCCCTTTTTTAGCTATGGGGGTACAAGCTTTATTACTTTTATGACTTTCTTTGGAATAATAGAAAATTTACTTACTTTTAGGTTTGATAGAACATATAAATCGATAAAATACAATGTTTAGCTCAACTTTTATTTTACTTTAAACCATAAGTAGGTAGAATGTCACTCTCAAAAACAGATGTACTGTTTAGTCACTTTAGTAGTAAGTGATACTTTGAGAGTTTACTACTTATCTAACCATGGTGTGGGTTCTTAGCTCAGTTGGTTAGAGCTCTCGGCTCATAACCGAGCGGTCGGGCGTTCGAGTCGCCCAGAACCCACCATACTTTAACCACCTTAAATATGGACTTTCAAAGAAAACTTCAAATGGAGTTTTATACCCAAGTGACTTCCTAGGACGATGATTTAAACGCTCTTGAGCCTGTACACTTTGTTTGTCAGTGATCGTAGTAAAATCTGTTCCATTAGGGAAATATTGTCTAAGTAATCTAAATTTATTAGTAGGAAGATTAAATGCTCCAGATAGTGCTTATATGCTTCCTGGGATTGAAGATGGTATTACCACTCTATATTGCATAAAATATTTTTAAAATAAATCAGCATGACCAAAAAAAACTTTATGGTTATTGTTTTTTCTCATATTTTCTAAAATAGATTTAGCTTTTAACTTTGTCTCTTTGTCAAAATAAATAAGCATATTTCTTGAAAATACAAAATCAAACTTACCAAGGCTTG
>CAZBPU010000021.1:0-19717 GCA_964493845.1 uncultured Sulfurospirillum sp. | reverse complement strand
AGTCAATACCTTTCTGCTGTATTTGTAAAAAATAGTGAAGAGAGAAAAATTATTGAACATCTTATAAAAAAGCTAAAAGATAAAGGGCTGCGTATTGCTACTAAGATTTTAGAAAAACAGGAATTTTACGTGGCTGAGGATTATCATCAATATTATTATCAAAAAACTGGTAAAACTCCGTATTGTCATAGATATGAAAAGAGGTTTTAAATGAGTGTATTATTAGAGTTTAGTATGTTTCCTACAAGTGATAATTGCACAGAAGGCTCATCTGTATCAAAACAAGTTTCTAAAATAATAGATGCTATAGATAAAAGTGGTGTAGCATATAAGCTTACTCCTATGGGTACAGTTGTAGAGACTAAGACTATGAGAGAAGCTTTAGATATTATTGAGCTTGCATATGAGCAAGTGAGTGATTGTGATAGAGTTTATAGCTCTTTAAAGTTTGATATACGAAAAGGAAAAGAAAATAGGCTTGTTAGTAAGATAGAATCTGTAGAAAGAAATTTAGGAAAAAGTATAAAACACTAGTTATTATTACAAGAACAAAAACCATCATCTTCGAGTTGTTTGTTCTCTTTTTCTATTTTATTTAAGTACTTTTGAAAAGATATCTCTTTTGAAGATAGTGTACTGTTTGTATCAAAAGATATATTTTTTTTCTCACTACCGAAAGCGTATGCTGAATATAGTAAAATTATGATAATTGTTAGATGTTTCATAAGTAAAGTTTATCATTATAAAGTGCGTATAAAGTGCTTTTTATAAATTTAATCTTTTTCATACACATTTTTCGATAATATATCATAAAAATAAAGAAAATTTTCAAGGACTTTTATGAATACAATAGATGCAAAGGTATGGACTTTTGGTGATAATATCGACACAGACTTGATAATAGCAGCTCGTTATCTTAACACTTCAGAGCCTAAAGAGTTAGCAAAGTATGTTATGGAAGATGCTGATCCAACATTTAAAGAGAAGGTAGAAGTTGGTGATGTAATAGTAGCTGGAGAAAACTTTGGTTGTGGAAGTTCACGTGAACATGCTCCTATAGCCCTTAAAGCTGCTGGTGTTAGTGCCATTATCGCAAAAAGTTTTGCAAGAATTTTTTATAGAAATGCATTCAATATGGGACTTACCATATTAGAACTTGAAGAGAGTAGTGAGATAAAAGAGGGTGATAAGATAACGATAGATTTGGATAGTGGAACAATAACTAGCAAAAATACTGGAAAAACTTATAAATTTGCACCGATACCTGAGTTCATGCAAGAACTTGTTAGTTGTGGTGGTTTAATGAATTATGCGAAAAAGGTTAAATAGATGAAATCTTATAAAATTGCTGTAATAAAAGGTGATGGAATAGGCCCTGAGATTGTAAATGAGGCTATAAAAGTTTTAGATGTAGCTTGCTTAAAAGAGAATATAAAATTAAATTATGACGAATACCTTATGGGTGGATGTGCTTATGATGAGACAGGTAATCCACTGCCAAATGAGACTATTGAGGGTTGTAAAAATAGTGAGGCAATTTTATTTGGTGCTATTGGTGGAGAAAAATGGGATAACTTAGAGCGCCATCTTCGTCCTGAGAGTGGACTACTTAGACTTAGAAGTGAGCTTGGAGTTTATGCAAACCTACGACCAACAAATGTTTTTGATGAACTTCTTGATGCAAGTACAATAAAACCAGAAATACTAAAAGGAGTTGACCTTTTTGTTGTTCGTGAACTTACTGGTGGTATATATTTTGGTCAGCCTAGAGAAAAGAGTGATGAAAGAGCATACAATACAATGGTTTATACTAAAGAAGAGATAAGACGTATAGCAGTAGTAGCGTTTGATAGTGCTATGAAAAGACGTAAAGAAGTATGCTCAATAGATAAAGCAAATGTTCTTGAAGTAAGTCAGTTATGGCGTGAGACAGTTGAAGAAGTTGCTAAGGATTATCCTGAAGTAAAACTAAGTCATATGTATGTAGATAATGCAGCTATGCAATTAGTACGAAATCCAAGACAGTTTGATGTTATGCTTACAGGTAATATCTTTGGTGATATATTGAGTGATGAAGCTAGTATGATTAGTGGCTCAATTGGACTTCTTCCATCTGCTTCTGTTGGTGGAAAAGTTGGACTTTTTGAGCCTATACATGGAAGTGCTCCAGATATTGCTGGACAAGGAATCTCAAATCCAATAGCTACAATTATGAGTGCAGCTATGATGTTGAGATTTGCACTAGGAGAAGATAATGCAGCTATAAGAATAGAAAAAGCGATAGCTTTGGTTCTAAAAGATGGATATAGAACAAAAGATTTAGCTGATTATGGTGCTAAAAAAGTATGTTCTACGACGGAAATAGGCTCAATCATAGCGGACTATGTAGCAAAGATATGATATTTAAAAAGTTTTTGCTTTTAAAATGGAGAGAGTAAAATGAAAACATTAACACTTGCTTCCATATATGAACTTCAAGGTCTTAAGAGTGAGGCTTTGGAGATATATAAGGAGTTGTTGAAAAAAGACTCCAATAATAAAGAGGCAAAAATAGCAATTAAAAGACTCTCTGGTATTCGTAAGAAGTATTTAGGTGTAAATGAAGATATGAAAAAGTTTTTTACAAATATGGATAGCGAAGTAGAGTTTTTGGAATTTGAAAGGTGGTTGGCAAAGTGGAATTAAAAGATATGATTTTATCGACTTTAGCAGAGTTAGAAGATGATACAAAAGTTGAAGTTGAAAAAGAACTAGAAGTAAACACTATAGAGAAAAAAGAAGCTGTAGAAGAACCTTTAGATACACAAGAGACTACTATAAATACTTTAGATGATGAGAGGTATTTTTGTGAGAGTATGAGGGAACGTATCCTTGTTCTTTTTGAAGGCTTTCAATCACCTAACAATAAGAGTATTGAAGCAAAAGTTGATTTAACTCTGAACTTTTTGGAGTACTCTTTAGCTGTTTTAGATGAGCGTTTAGAAAAACTTGATAATAGATAAACTTTCTCAAGATTTACAATTAAAAATTCAAAAAGTTGTAAACCTTCTAAAGCCTCATACAAAACGAGCATATCTTGTTGGTGGGTCTGTTCGTGATTTACTTTTAAATAATGAAATAAGAGATATTGATATAGAAGTTTATGATATAAATCAAAATAAGTTTGATGATATTATGCGTAAAAATGGAGCTTTGGGCGTAGGAAAAAGTTTTTTTGTATATAAGTTAGATGATATTGATTTAGCACTTCCTAGAGTTGAAAAAAAAGTAGGAATTGGACATAAGGCTTTTGACGTCGAGATTACTGACGATGAAAGAGAAGCTTCTAGAAGACGAGATTTTAGCATGAATGCTATGATGATAAATATTTTTACAGGTGAGCTTTTAGATTTTTGGGAAGGAGAGGAGAGTATAGCAAAAAAGTATATTTCGCTCATAGATGAAGAGAGTTTTAAAGAGGATAGTCTTAGAGTATTAAGAGCTGTTCAGTTTAGTGCAAGACTTGGTTTTGATATTGAAGAAAAAACATTTGAGATTATGAAAGAGATAACGTTATCTGACTTGACAAAACCAAGGATATTTTGGGAGTTAGAAAAGCTGTTTAATGCTAAGTTTTTAGATATAGGATTTATTTACATGTACAGACTTGGTCTGTTTGAAAAACTCTTTACATGTAAGCTAAATTCTAAAGATGTAGAGAGTGTAACAGCTGAATTAAAAGAGGCAATTTTTATAGAGGCTTTAAGGCCATATTACTTTTTTTATATTGTAGCAAATATGTGTGGATTTGATGCATTTTTATGGTTTAAAAAACTTGAAGCACCAAATCATTATCTTAGAGCTATAAAAAATCAACCTTTTTTTAAAGGGGAGATAAGTGATATTGACTTACATATTATTGCTATTGATAGGCCTATAAAAGAGTGGTTAGGGAACTATAAAGCTGGTATAGTAGAAAGAGCAAAAAGATTTGGAATATATGATGAAATCTTTAAAGGCTCAGTTACTATCTCTAAAGTAATAGAAGATGGATTTGAAAAAGAAGAGATAAAAAAAGAGTATAGAAGAAGGGTTTTGAGTGAATTACATACTAAAAATAGATTGTTCAGATAGCAAGGGATTGATTTATAAAATTTCTGATGTTTTGTATAAGAGTGATTTAAATATTGTAAAAAATGATGAGTTTGTTGATAGTGAAAATAGTAAGTTTTTTTTTCGCGCTATCGTAAGTGGTGATGTAGAAAAAGGTAATCTAGTAGAGAAGCTAAAGGTTGCTATGCCTAAAGATGCAAATATTGAGTTGATGCAAAAAAGAAGAAAAAAGATAATTATTATGGCTACTAAAGAGTCACACTGTTTAGGAGATTTACTTTTAAAAGAGTATAGTGATGATTTAAATGCTGAAGTTGTAGCTGTTGTATCAAATTATGATTATTTAAAAGAGCTTGTAGATAAGTTTCAGATACCTTTTCATCACGTTTGCCATGAAGGTTTAAACCGACAAGAGCATGAAAAAAAGGTTTTAGAAGTTTTAGAAAATTATGAGTGCGACTATATAGTTTTAGCAAAATATATGAGAATTTTATCTAGTGAATTTGTAAAGTATTTTGATGGTAAGATGGTAAACATTCATCACTCATTTTTACCAGCTTTTATAGGGGCAAATCCTTATAAGCAAGCGTATGAGAGAGGGGTAAAGACTATAGGTGCAACTGCTCACTTTGTAACAAATGACCTTGATGAAGGACCAATTATAGCTCAAGATGTTATAAATGTAACACATGAGTTTAGTTGGAGAGATATGCAAAAAGCAGGACGTAATGTTGAAAAAGTTGTACTTTCAAATGCACTTGATTTAGTGTTAGATGATAGAGTTTTTGTATCTAAAAACAAGACGGTTATTTTTTAATGTTTAATATAGTTTTAGTCCACCCACAAATACCACAAAATACAGGAAGTATTGGTCGTTTATGTGTTAACAGTGATAGTAAACTTCATATTGTAAAACCAACTTGTTTTGAGATAAATGACAAAAATGTAAAAAGAGCAGGGCTGGATTATTGGGATTTATTGGATGTTACTGTTTGGGAAAGTTTAGATGATTTTTTAGCTGCAAATGGAGATAAAAAAGATAGTTTTTACTTTGCTACCACTAAAAGTGATAAGCCTTATTTTAAGGCTGAATTTAAAAAGGGTGATTTTATATTTTTTGGAGGTGAATCAACAGGACTTCCAATGGAACTTATGAAAATAAAATGGGAAAATGCGGTTACTATTCCTATGGGTAAAAATGGTAGAAGCATAAACCAAGCCGTATCAGTTGGTATAATTCTTTATGATGCGATTCGCCAAAATTATGATATATGACATAGCTATTATCGGTGCAGGGGCAAGTGGACTAATGTCTGCTTCTTTTATACCCAAAAAAAATATAGCTATAATTGATAACAACTCTAAGATTGGCTTAAAAATCTTAGCAAGTGGTGGTGGAAAATGTAATGTCACAAATAAAAATATATCAGCCGATAACTATCTTGGAGATAGAAAATTTATACAAAAAACACTAAATAATTTTACCAATGATGAACTTTTAGAATTTTTAGATAAATTTAACTTACAATTAGAAGTTAGAAAATATGGACAATATTTTTGTAAAAGGTCTGCAAAAGATTTAGTAGATATATTTGCAAAATTAACAAAACATTGTCATTTTTTTATGAATTCTAAAGTCTTAGATGTTGAATTTAAAGAAAACTTTATAATAAAAACACAAAACCAAACTATAAAAGCAAAAAAACTTATAGTTGCAAGTGGGGGTATTAGCTATACAACTATTGGGGCTACTCCTATTGGATATGAGATAGCTAAGTCTTTTGGGCATAGTGTGATTACTCCTACTCCTGCTCTTGTTGGTTTAACTCTTCAAAAAGAGCAATTTTGGATGAAAAAACTTAGTGGTATCTCTTTTAATGTTAAATTAAGTGTAGAAGATAAAGTTTTACAAAGTGATTTGCTTTTTACACACAAAGGGATTAGTGGACCTGTTGTTTTGAGTGGGTCACTTTATTGGAAAAAAGGAAAGATAAGTGTTGATTTTTTACCTGAGAGTAATTTAAAAAAACTTTTAGATAAAAGGTCAAAAAAATTAATTAGTTCTCAATTAGCACTTCCAAAAAGATTTTTATTAGAGTTTTTAGGCTCTTTAAATATAGAAGATAAACCAATATACAAATTAACAAAAGATGAGATAGAAAAGCTTCAAATTCTTAAAAATTATGAGTTTGCACCAGCTGGTAACTTTGGTTTTACTAAAGCAGAAGTGACAAAAGGAGGAGTCAGCACAAAAGAGATAGATGATGTAACTTTTGAATCAAAATTTCAAAAAAATCTCTATTTTACTGGGGAAGTTTTGGACGTTACGGGAGAGCTTGGTGGGTATAATTTTCAGTGGGCATTTGCCTCGGCAGTAGCATTAGCAAAAGGATTAAAATGGTAAAGGTACAAGATTTAATTGATGGACATGGCGATTTTAAAGATGGAAAGTTTAAAAAGTATGAAAATAAATTTTTAGATTTAGTTAAAAATGGTCAAAAACCTAAAGTTCTTTTTATAGCTTGTAGTGATTCAAGGGTTGACCCAGCTTTGATTACAAACTCTAAGCCAGGCACACTCTTTATTTTGCGAAATATTGGAAATTTTGTTCCTCCTTTTTCTCCAGATAATGACTATCATGCAACTGCTGCAGGTATTGAGTATGCAGTGAGTGTATTAAATGTAACGGATATTATTATCTGTGGACATTCTCACTGTGGAGCGATAGAGAGTCTTTATAAAGATATAGATTGTATAAATCTTTTACATGTAAAAAGATGGTTAGATTTAGGTAGTGAAGCAAAAAAACATGTTGAAAATAGTATTGATGTTACAACAAGTCATGAAGAAAAATTGGAAATGACTGAAAAAGTATCTATTATCTTTCAAATGAAAAATTTACTTACATATCCTGATGTTAAAAATAGGGTAGATGGTGGTAAGTTGTCTCTTAGAGGGTGGTACTATAAGTTAGGCACAGGAGAGCTAGAGTACTTCTGTGACCATGATAGAGAATTTTTACCTATGGTATGATGCGGTTTTTAACTTTTTTTCTTATTCCTTTACTTCTAGTTGCAAAACAATTTAGTGTTGCAACTTATAATGTAGAAAATCTTTTTGATTTAAAAATAAGTGGACATGAGTATAAAGAGTATATTCCAAACTCCAAAAGTGGTTGGACTGATAAAATGCTTTCAAGTAAGATTAGAAATCTTGCAAGAGTTATCAAAGATATAGGCGCAGATATAATCTCTCTTCAAGAGGTTGAGAGTAAAGAAGTATTAAAAAGACTCAACAATGCTCTTGGAAAAAAGAGATATCCTTACATGTATAGTTCGTTTAAAACAAAAGGTTTAGATATTGTTTTACTATCTAGGTATCCAATCAAAGAGCATAATATATATAACGTTTTAAAAAGATTTAGACCTATACATAGAGTTGCTTTGGATATAGATGGCTTTAGATTGGTTATATTTATGAATCATTGGCCATCTTATAGGCACTCAGTACAGACACGAATGAAATTTGCTAAAAAGCTAAAAGAGTTATACAAAAAAGAGAAAAACTATATACTTTTAGGAGATTTTAACTCTCCATTGATAAAAAATAAAAAAGCTTGGGGGAGTGAAGTAGCCTTGGTCTCTCATGAAAACTATAACCTTTGGTATGATATACCAAAAAATAGTAGATACTCTTATAAATTTTATAAAATAAAAAATGCAATAGACCACATAATAGTATCTAAAAGTTTAGAAAATATGTATATAAAAGGTTCTTTTAAAGTAAGTAATTTTTCTTATCTTACAGATAAATACGGCAATGCAAAACGGTGGAAAATATCCAAAAAAGGTAAAGGAAAACACTTAGGGGTAGGGTATAGTGACCATTTTGCGATTTTGGCATCTTTTACAACTCAACAAAATAAAAAAATCGAACCTAAAGAGATAAGTATAAAAGAGTTATTGACTAAGGAAGGTAGAGTAAATTATCTACTTAAAGATGTTATTGTCATAAGAAAAAACAGATATGGTGCAACTATTGAAGATAAAGATAGAGATAAAATTTATATTTTTAAACCTGATTGTAACTTAAAAGTTGGAGATATTTATTCTTTACATGTAAAGGAATTGGCAACATATAAAGGAAAAAAAGAGATCACTTTATTAGATTTTAACTCCTGCTTAGATAAAATAAGCGATTAAATACGTAATAAGGTTTTTTTATGATCAAACCACTTCTAATAGAGATAGGTGTTGAGGAACTCCCTGCAGTTCCATTTTTGAAAGAGTTACCAAATATTGAGAAAAAATGGCTAGATATTCTTGAAGCAAATGCACTAGGCTGTGAATTTGAGTTTTACTATACTCCAAGAAGATTAGTATTGTGGCATAGTGAATTTCCTACTTCTCAAGTAAATAGAGAAGAAGAATTTTTTGGAGCACCAGTAGCAGTTGCTTTTAAAGATGGAGAAGCAACTCCTGCAGCAAATGGTTTTGCAAGAAAATGTGGAGTATCTCTCGATGAGATTGGACGTGCTACTAAAAATGCTAAAGAAGTTCTTTACTATAAAAAAGAGATAGAAGGTAAAGAATCTAGTCTTTTAATTGGTTCTATGATTGAAGAGTTCATCTCAAAACTAAACTTTGGAAAGTCAATGAGATGGGGTAGCTATGATAAGAGTTTCATCCGTCCAATTCGTTGGATAGGTGTTATGTTAGGAGATGAAAAACTATCATTTGAAACGTACAATATAAAAGCAAACAATTTTTCTTATCCACATAGAACAGTCTCTTATGATTCTTTTGTTTATAACTCTATTTCTGAGTATTTTGAAAAACTAAAAGATGGTGGAGTTGAACTTTATCAGAGCCAAAGAAAAAAGTTAGTTTTAGAGCAGTTTATAGCTATAGAAAAAGAGAATGATATAGTTATAGATATTGATGAAGAACTACTTGCAGAGATAGTTGCTATAACTGAGCATCCAAAAGCACTTATAGGAAGTTTTGATGAGGACTTTTTAAAGCTTCCACCAGAAGTCATTATTACTTCAATGAAAGAGCATCAGAGATATTTCCCTGTTTTCCAAAATGGTAAAGTTACCAATAAGTTTGTAGTTGTGTCAAATGCTATTAGTGATGATTATGATTTAATAGTAAGAGGAAATGAAAAAGTACTTCGTGCAAGACTTAGTGATGGACTTTTCTTTTATAACAATGATTTAAAAAATGGATTAAATTTTGTAGGACTAAAAGATATAGTTTATCTTGATGGATTAGGCACAGTCTTTGATAAAGTTATAAGAGAGAAGAGTATTTTAGAATTTTTAGAAAGTAAATACAAATCTAATTTAGTAGAGCAGTTAAGTGATAAGAGTGAAAAAGAGATAAGTAATATTTTAAATCGTTCTATTATGTTAAGTAAAGCAGACCTTCTTAGTGAGATGGTTTATGAATTTACAGAGCTTCAAGGATTAATGGGATATTACTATGCAAAAGCGGCAGGTGAAGATGAGCTTGTTTGTCTTGCATTAAAAGAGCAGTATCTTCCAAAAAGTTTTGAAGGTGAACTTCCAAGTAACTTATGTAGTTCATTAGTGGCACTCTCAAGTAAGCTAGACTCTTTATTTGCACTCTTTAGTATAGGAAAGATTCCAACAGGAACAAAAGATCCATTTGCTCTACGTCGTGCTGTAAATGGTATAATCAAAATAGTTTTAAATCAAAATTTAGAGTTTAATATAAAAGATGATTTAAAAAGTTTATGCAGTAACTATGCAAGTTTTGAAATAGAAAAACTAGAGAATTTTTTCTTAGAAAGAATAAACCAGTTTTTTGATGCAAATCCATCAGTAATAAAAGCTGTTGTAAGTAGTGGTGAAAGAGACATAGTAAAATTATCTTTGAAGATTGAAGCACTTAAAAGTATTGCAAACAGTAGTGGTTTTAAAGAGGTTTTTTCTACTTTTAAAAGGGTTGCAAATATAATTAAAGATATTGATATAGAAAAAGAGCTTCATATTGATGAAAAACTTTTTGAAACAGATGAAGAGAGAGTTTTATATAAAGAGTTTAAAAAACGAGCACACAATGATTATAAAACTTATGAAGAAAAATTAGATTCACTATTTAGTTTAAAGCCTCAAATAGATAGCTTTTTTGATAATGTAATGGTAAACTCTAACAATATAAATATTAAAAAGAATAGACAAAATTTGATAGCTTCTATCTATAAAGAGTTTAGATTAATAGCAGATATAAAAGAGATTACGCTTTAATAAATTAAGGGAAAATATTATATTCCATAAACTTTTAAAAGTTTAATTAAGTTTACTTATGTTGGATTTTTTTAAGAATAGTTTAGATACAATACTATTTTTGAATTAATTTAACTAAGTAAGTATATATAAATGCCATCCACAAATAAAATAAAATTTTTTAAACAAATTGCTATATTCCTTTCTATTGTCTGGACTGTTATAATATATACTGTTTTTACTTATCAAATGAGTAATGAGCAGACTCATATATACCAAAATACTATTACAAAAGCAAAAATAACTACAAAACAGGCTGAAGAGCTAATAAGATGGACTTTTGAGCAAAAAATCAAAGCAATAGAAAAAAATCATAATTTAGATATAAAAATAGATTTTTCTCTTAGAGATTTGATATATAATATGGCTAAAAATGAGGGGCTAACTTTAAAAATAGAGGGTAATTATCTAGAGGATGATATTCAAGATATAGATGATAATAATATACAAGACATTATTAATAAAGTTCAAAAGCATAAGAAAGTTTTTCATACAGTTTATAAAGTAAATAATGAACAATACCTTTTTTATATGAGACCATTGATAGCTGATAATAGTTGTATCGGGTGTCATATTCATGATGATAAACACGTTGGTGATATATTAGGAAGTGTAAATTTAAGTATAAAAATAAAAAAACTAAAAGAAGTTAATTCATATAGTTTTTACTTTTTATATTTTACATATATAGCTATTTGGATAGTTGGTTTAGTATTGATTTGGTGGATAAAATATAGAAGTAAAAAGTATTTTGATGAAAAAACAAAAAATTATGAAGAGAGTATTTACTCTTTTGTAGATATAATGGAAAGACGTGATAGTTATACCGCAGGACATAGTAAAAGAGTTGCAAATTATGCTTTTTTAATCGCAAAAAAATTAAATTTTAGTGAAGATGATTTAAAACTTATATATAGAGCTGGAATGTTGCATGATATAGGAAAAATTGAGATTCCAGATGCACTTTTACTAAAACCAGAAAGTTTAACAGAGGGAGAGTATAAACTTATAAAAAAGCATCCTAAAGTTGGTGCCGAACTACTTTCTCGTGAACCATTTTTTGATTTAGCTTCTATTGTTTTGCATCATCATGAACATTATGATGGTAGCGGTTATCCGTATGGTTTAAAAGGTAATGAAATTCCATTTTTATCTCAAATTATCTCAATAGCTGATGTATATGATGCAGTAACTACAAATAGAGCATATAGAGAGGCGATGAGTAAAAAAGAAGCATTAAAAATTATAGAAGAGGGAAGGGGAAAACTTTTTAATCCAGATATTGTGGATATCTCAAAAGAAATTTTTATTAAAGAAGAGATTATAAATGATACTTCTCAAATGCCAAATAATATGTTAGATGAGATAAAATTTTCATATTATTTTAGAGATCAATTAACAGGTTTTTTTAATATAAACTATCTTAAATTTTTGTTGAAACATAAAGAAAACTATGAGTATATCTGTATTTATCATTTAAATTTTTTAAATTTTACAGCTTATAACCGAAAATATGGTTGGAAAAAAGGTGATAAGTTTTTACAAGATGTTGCACAGATGATTTCAGATACTTATGAAGATTGTATTCTTATAAGAGTGTTTAGTGATAATTTCTTAATTCTTCATCTAGATAAACATATCGAAATTGATAAGTCAATTTTTGATAAATTTGTTAGCATTGATTTAAAAATAGACTTTAAACATGTGAATATTATAGATGCAAATATAGATACATTTGACAAACTTGAAGATATAGTTTTGAAAAATTAGATATTTTCTATATCTTTAAGTATAAGCCATTTGTAGAGTGATTTCATAGTTTTAACATGAATATTTAGTTTGTCACCTTCAACACAAACATAACCAGTCAATGCATCTATCTCACTTTTACGTTTGTTTTTAAAATCTAATTGCATCGATGTAGTTGCATTAAATGGTATCTTCTCTTTTGCTTGAGTAATTGAATCTTCTAAATTCTTTTGTGTAAGTTGTATTCCTTTTTTATTTGCTAAGGATATAATCTCTTGTAAAACTTCTCTTAATTCTTCTTCATGATTTTTTACAATCTCACCCATACTTACATCATAAAAACTTGTCATTGTAGCAAATGCACTGATAAAAAGGAACTTTCTCCAGCACTGTAGTTTTATATTTGTAGCAATTTTTGTTTTTAAATCTGAACTATTAAAAATAGTTGCTATCTCTTCAAGTTTTTTAGGAGCTATTTCATCTGAACCTATAAAGAGCTGAAAAACGCCACCATATTTTTTTATAACTCCTGGTTTTGTTATGTTTGATAATATATATATACAAGCTTCACATATAGGATTCTTAGGAAAATATTTTTTAATTTTTTCTTTATATTCAACACCATTTGCTGTTGTCATAAGTATGGTATTGTTAGTAATTGAGTTTTTTGCACTCTGAAAGGCTTCAATAATATCATAAGATTTTGTTGTAGCTATAACAAGGTCATAAGGCTCATTTTGAGCTATATTATCTGTTATATGATAAGAGTTTATATTGAATTTTTTGTTTTCATCTACTATAGTAAGACCACTTTTTTTAATAGCATCAAGGTGCTTTCCTCTAGCAACTATAGTTACATTAAGATACCCATTTTTTATAAGTTTAGCACCAATATAACCACCAACTCCACCAGCACCAATAATAAGAATTTTCATCACATTAAACCTCATTTACAAAAACTTTTGTATAATAACAGACAAATAACCAATCAAGAGGAATTATATATGAAATATCTGTTAAGTCTGTTTGTCTTAGCTCTTAGTCTAAATGCAAGCATTTATTATGCCAAAGTAGAGCCTTATGAAACTTACTCTATAAAAGCAGCCTCAAGTGGAGAGGTAATATCTGTTTTTAAAGAAGCTGAAGGTAAGGTTTCAAATGGTGGAGTTTTAATACAGATTGATGATTTTCTAAATAAAAAAGAGTTAAAAAGCTCATATAAAAAACTAGAAATTTTAAAAAGAACGATGCAGCTAACAGAGAAAAATGTAAAAAATTCTAAAGAAGTTGAGCGTATTAGAGAAGAGAATTATAAAAAAATAAAAAATTTAAAAACAAAATCAAGAACAAGTAAAGATGCAGAACTTATAAATCTTATAAATGCTAGTAACCAAGTATTGAGTTTAGAAAATTCTTTAGAAAATTTAAAAGCTTCTATAAATGATTTGGAGTATAAGATAGCTTCTTTAGAGGATAGTATAAGAAAAAAGAGTATAAAAATAAATAAAGGTTTTTTAATATATAAGATATATATTACACAGGGTGATTTTGTAAATGTAGGAACACCATTGGTAGAAGCTTACGATATATCTAAAGGCAAACTTACTATATATCTTTCAAAAGAAGATGTGGATAAAGCTAAAAATAGTAAGATATATATAAATGGCAAAGAGAGTAACTATGCAGTAGATAAAATTTGGAAAGTAGTAGATACTCAAAATATATCTTCATATAGAGCTGAGATAGTTATACCAGCACCAAAACGTTTTTCTGAGCTTTTAAAGATAGAGTTTAAATAGAGTATGAAAAAAACCACTTGCCCACTTGACTGTTTTGATGGTTGTAGTATAGAAGTTGATGAAAACTTAAAGCTCAAGGGTGATAAATCTCATCCAATTACAAAAGGGTATCTTTGTCACAATATGAACAATTTTCATAACTTCCCTCGTATAAAAGAAGCAACACTTTATGGGAAAAGTATAAGTATAGATAAAGCAATAGATACTATAAAAGAGAAATTTGGTAAAAAAACACTCTATTATAAAGGTAGTGGAAATCTAGGAGTTATGCAAGGTATTATAAAACTATTTTTTGCCGAAAATGGTGCTGACATAGCTAAAGGGTCTTTGTGTGAAGGTGCTGGGGATTATGGTATAAAAGAGGGAAGAGGAGCGAGCTTATCTTGGAGTCCTGAAAGAGTAGATGAGAGTGAAGTAGTAGTTATATGGGGACAAAACCCAGACATAACAAACTCTCATGTATTACCATCTTTGAAAAATAAAACAGTTATAGTTATAGACCCATACAGTACAAATATTGCAAAAAGAGCAGATTTACATGTAGAAGTAAAACCAAGAGGAGATATCTATCTTGCTATGCTTTTTTCTCGTATGGCTTATATGAATCAAATGGAAGATGAAGAGTTTATAAAAAATAGAACAGAAAACTTTGACTATTTTATAGATTTTGTAAACTCAAAGCCTATAGTTATGCTAGAAAATAGAAGTGGTGTATCTTGTTTAGAAGTTGATAAAATATTGTCTTTGATAAAAGGTAAAAGGGTATCATTTTTGGTTGGTTTAGGAGTTCAAAAATACTCTTTTGGACACAGTGTCTTAAGAGCAATAGATTCTTTTGTTGCTATGCTTGGGCTTTTTGGAAAAAAAGGGTGTGGTGTAGGCTATATTGCTGATAGTGCTTTTGGTTTTAAGTCTATTTTTAGTATAAAATCAAAAAGAGTTTGCAAGCCTTTAGTAGATTTTGGAAACTATGATTTAGTATTTATACAAGGTGGAAATCCTGTAAATCAAATGCCTTGTACTCCAAAAGTAAAAGAGGGTTTAGAAAAAGCCAAATTTGTAGTATATTTTGGTTTACATGAAAATGAAACTTCAAAAATGGCAGATTTGATAATCCCTGCTAAAACCTTTTTAGAAAAAGATGATTTGAAGCTCTCTTATGGACATGAGTATATAGGTTTTATGCCAAAAATTGTGAACAGCAACATTGGTATTAGTGAGTATGATTTATGTAAAAAGCTTGGAACTGATTTGAAGAGTGAAAAAGAGTATATTGATGAGATATTTAGTTCAAACTCAGTAGAAAAAGATGGAAGATATATCTCTAAAACTTATGAAAATATCCCTTATGAAAAAGAGTTTTACACTGATAGTGGAAAGTTTGAGTTTTTTGATGATTTTGACGATGATTTTAGCGAAGAAGATTTGGATGAAGGCTTCTATCTTTTAAGTGCAAAGTATAACAAATCATTGAATTCTCAGTTTGAAACTGAACAATTTTTACATGTACCAACCTCTTTGGGTTTAAGATATGGAGATAAGCTAAAACTATCTAATGGAACTTATGAGTGTGAGTATGTAGTTAAAAATGATGAAAATCTTAGAGATGACTGTATGCTTCTTTACTCTGGACATAAAAATGCCAATATGTTAACACCCTATGCAAAGAGCGAAGAGGGTGAAGCAGCTATATTTCAGGAAGTAAAATGCCACATAGTATCCTCTTAGACGATGCTTTATTGCTTGTTGAACAGAATTTTTATTTTTTACATGTTGGAGAGTTTTTTGGTGACCTGTCAAAAAAAGAAGATTTGTCAAAAAAAGAGTTACATGTAAAGAGAAAATTTGATAATATTCAGACATATAATTTTAATGAAAATATTATAAAAGAGCTACTTGTAGATGCTAATAAAAATGAAGAAATTACTCTTTTTGAGTATTTTGTAGAGTTTAATGCTTTTAGAGGAATTTGTATGGCAATGGTAGAAGCATTGAGATTAGAGAGTTCATTTAGAACTTTTATGGAAACACGCTTAAAAGAGCAGTTTGAAGATTTTTTTGATTTACTTTCGTTTGTTAGAAATGTCTTATCACATAATATACATGCACAAATAATGCTAAGTGAAAAAGATTATGCAGGTACTTTAAAAAGAATTCGTCGTCATAAAAGAGATACAAATATACTATTTACCTTTATCTACGCAAAAGATTTACCAGAGATTAGCTCACCTGATGTAAACTATGGTTTTACATGTAATATAGATTTTGAAGCATTGGAAGAAGGAATGCCTTTTTTAGATATTATCTCACATTGGGAGCTTATGATGCTTAGCGAATTATGTTTCAATTTAGTGATGGCATATAGAATGAATATTGAAAATATGTAAATTTATCATACTTTAAAAGTTTTAATAGTAAAGTAATCTAAAGGCTTTTTATGATAAAAAATTTATTAATTGTAATACTTGGTCTATTTTTACTTTTTGGCTGTTCTTCAAAAGAGGATAAAGAGTTAAAAATAGTCACAAATTCATGGATAGGATATGCACCTCTTTTTTATGCAAAGGAGAGTGGGTATTTGGATAATCTAGGTATAAAACTTATCACAACAGTTTCTCTAGAAGAAGCATTTGATATATTTAGTGTTGGTAAGGCAGACCTTGTTACAACAACTCAACATGAGTATTATGCGCTTAAAAAAACATTTAATTCTATTAAACCAGTAATACTAATTGATAGGTCATTGGGTGGAGATATGATTATGTCCAATATAAGTTTAGATGAGTTAAAAAATGCAAATAAAATAGATGTATTTTTAGAAATCGACTCTATTAATAGCGAAATATTAAAAACCTTCATCAAAAAATATAAACTAGATATCTCAAAAATGAATTTTATAGATGGTGATCAGTCTGAGTTTCAAGATATAAAAAATGATAAATCAAAAAATATTTTGATTGTTACATACTCTCCTTATAATGAACCTCTAAATGATAGTGGTTTTATGGAGTTAGTTTCTACTAAAGATTTGGACTCTATAATAGTAATAGACTCTATATGTGCAACTGATAAAATTATAAATAAGTATCCTGATGTATTGAAAAAACTCAAAAATGTTATAGATCAATCAATATTTGAAATTGAAAACAATAAAAAAGATGCATATAAAAAAGTTTCAAGATATTTAAATAATATAAGTTATGAAGAGTTTTTAGCTTCTTTGAAAAAGATAAGGTGGATTAACACTCCTTCTGATGATTTATTGAATAGGATAGAACCTTTAAAGTATAAACGTGAGTATCTAATTAAGTGAGAAAATTATCTATAAAAGTATTTAATATTTTACTTGTACTTTTTTTACTTATAAGTGAAGCAGGACTATTCCTATATTTTTATAAGGGTTCAAAAGATTCTATTTCAGAGTTGCTTACCAATACCATACAGACAAGTTTATTAAATATAAAGCATTATACAGATAAAAATATCAATACAGATGGGGTAAACTCCATAGTATCTCATTTAGATAATATAGTTTCTTCAAGTAAATTACTAGAAAATATTGTGATTTTAAATAATCATAAAAATTTTATATATTCATCTACTAGGAGCAATATTGTAAGCAATAAGAGTTGTATAGATATATCAAATATACAAAGAGAGAGTATCTTTGATAATACATGCTACATTGTACCAATAAAAGTTTATAAGGGTTTAGATATCTCAATATATAAAGGGTATGTATTTTTAGATAAAAATTATATAGATGGTTTATTATCAAAGCAAGTAATAAAAACTTTGATTTATTTTACTGTTGCTTCATTCATTTTTATTTTTTTGTATTGGTTTATCCAGAGAAAGATTATTATAAAACCTCTTGAGTATTTGCGGCAATATGCATACTATAATAAGATAAACCCTAAAGAGTTTTTTATAAGTGAATTTGAGAGTATACGATACTCCTTATTTATGACTTTTAAAAGACTTAAGAAAGAGCAGTCTGACTTGTATAAACTGTCAACCATAGACCCATTGAGTGGATTATACAATCGTTTGAGTTTGATGGAAAAATTAAATTGGATGATTTCTAAAAGTAGTAGAAATAATACAAAATTTGCTCTTATATTTTTAGATTTAGATAATTTTAAAGATATCAATGATTCAATGGGACATAATTTTGGAGACAAAATACTAAAAGAAACATCAAAGATACTACTTGGAGTGTTAAGAGAGAATGACATAATTTCAAGAATTGGTGGAGATGAGTTTATCATAGTTTTACCAGAAGTAGAAGATGAACTTCGCATAGTAAATGTTGCAACTAGGATAAAAGATGAACTTTTAAATTCTGTGATTTTTGAAAACTTTAGATACAGTGTTACTGCTAGTATGGGCATAACTATCTATCCAAAAGATGGTGAAGATGTAGATACTCTTGTAAAAAATGCTGATATAGCAATGTATAAATCAAAAGATTTAGGTAAAAATAGCTACTTCTTTTTTACAGATGAGTTAAATAAAAAAGTACAAGCAAAACTTGATATGCAGATAGTGATGCAAAATGCATTGGATAATAATAAGTTTGAATTATATTATCAACCAAAAGTAGATATAAAAACTGGTAAGATTATAGGATGTGAAGCATTAATACGTTTGATTGATGATAATGGTAAGATTATCTCTCCTTTAGAATTTATACCAATAGCAGAAGAAAATAATTTTATAATTCCTCTTGGTAAGTGGATTTTAAAAGAGGCTATTTCTCAAATAAAAAGTTGGGAAAACACTCCTTTAAAAGATGTAAAAATATCTATAAATGTATCTGCTAAGCAGTTTAATGATAACTCTTTTGTAGATACTATATCAAAACATATAAAACAGATTGACTCTTCTAAATTTGATATAGAGCTAACAGAATCTGTGTTTGTATTTAGTTTTGAGGAAAATCTTAAGATTATAGATAGTATAAAAAAACTTGGTATAACGATATCTTTAGATGACTTTGGTACAGGATACTCTTCTTTATCCTATTTGAAAAAAATACCGTTTGATACTATAAAGATAGATAAAAGTTTTGTAGATGATTTAGAAGATAAGTCAGATGATAAACTATTTATCAATATGATAGTGAGCATAGCTAAGTCACTTAAATTTATAGTTGTAGCAGAAGGAGTAGAGACTCAAACACAATTAGACTACCTTAAAAAGATAGATTGTGATTTGTATCAAGGATACTTATGCTCTAAACCCCTCAAAGCAGATGAGTTTGAAGCACTATATATAAGTCAAAAGTGTGCTAATTAAGTCCTCTTAGCATAACACCTAAAAATATAGCTACTAAGCCTAAAAATATATTTAGAGGTAAAAGTCTGTTGGGAAGAAGTTTTACTAGCTGTTTAGCTTTTTCCAAATTATCATTTTTTTGAGCTTTAGAAGCTCTAAATCTTTGTATGTACATATAGATAAAGTTTAATGACATAACTGTCCAGATACTCTCTTTAAGATGTACTATCCAACCACTATGTCCAGCACCAATTAGTAAAATAATAGCAGTAGTAACACTTATCAATATAAATGGAATTACTAGATTAAAAAGATTGCCAACTATTTCTAAAGTTTTTTCAAGTTTTATCTTTGGGTTGTCTATACTTTGAAGAGATGGGTGCACAGCAAAACGCATCATAATCATGCCTCCAACCCAAATAACAGCTGATAATATATGTAAAAATAAAACAATAGTTGCGTAGTTTTCGTAGATGTCTTTCAT